>NZ_JBBFKU010000005.1:0-107316 GCF_037481895.1 Tenuifilum sp. | reverse complement strand
TCGCAAAAACAAACTTACAACTTGGGGTGAATCCTTCGGGAAATAGCCCCTATTTTTTTTAGTCGTTCAGTAGTGAAAAAAAATATTTAAAATCGCATTTGTAGTTTTTATTTCAAATGCACTTATTTCCTGCCATTTATGGCGGAATATACGCTATGGAGAAGCGGATTTAAATGACTATAAAATATTTCCTAGTAGAGAGCTCATTGCAAAAAATGATACGATATTCAAATTCAGCTATCAAGATAATAACAATTTTAATCTTGAACTGGCGCATTTAATTCAAAAATATAATTGGTTAATTGAAACCAGAGGCATTGGCGAGTACCCATTAGCCGAAACACAGGAATCGTTTGAGTCTTATATAAAATCAAAAGAAACGGTAGCATTCTTAATTATAAGAAGAGATACGATCCTCTACGAGAAGTACTTTGGTAATTATACGCAGGCTTCAGTTATACCTTCCTTCTCAATGGCAAAATCCTTTACTTCAATGCTAATAGGGTGTGCAATACAAGATGGATTAATTAAATCGGTTGAAGAACCAGTTACAAATTATGTCCCAGAATTAAAGAAACAAGGATTCGATAAACTGACCATAAAGAATTTACTACAGATGACTTCGGGAATTGATTTTAAGGAAAATTACTATAATCCGTTTGGGGATGTAGCAAAACTATACTATGGAACAAACCTGAGAAAGCAAGTTTGCAGTTTCGAACTTAAATCAGAACCTGGAAAAAAGTTCAACTACAATAGCGGAGACTCGCAATTACTCGGTTTGGTTTTGGAAAGAGCTTTGAAAAATCAAAATATAACCCATTATATGCAAGAAAAAATATGGACTCCGCTTGGCATGGAGTACAACGGAAGCTGGAGCATCGACAGGAAAAAAAATGGAATGGAGAAAACTTTTTGTTGCTTAAATGCTACTGCAATAGATTTTGCCAAAATTGGGCGTTTATATTTAAATAAAGGCAATTGGAATGGGCATCAAATTATTTCAGAACAATGGGTAAATGAATCCACCAAAATTGAAACCTCTAATGGTAGTTTAGATTACTATCAATACAATTGGTATGTCTCAAAAGAAAGTTTTGAAGCAATAGGGCTTCTTGGGCAAATGCTTTATGTGAACCCTGTCAAAAAGCTAATTATTGTTCGATTGGGAAAGGATAGAGCGAACGTAAGATGGGATTTAATAAGCGAAGCAATTGCACTGTCCTTAGAATAAAAAACTGGTGCTTACAGCGTGTTTATCTTATTTGGGCTGAAATGGGTTTAATTGGTTTGCTACTTTTTTGTAACTTCATATCGGGTGGGTAAGGCAGTAATTTCAATCTCCCAAGCAATATAAACACTCAAACCGTTGGAAGCCATATTAAAGAATTCACAATTCAAATATTATCATAGGACAAACTTAAAATTATAACCATGAAAAAATACATTTTGCTTTCAATCACTTTTTTTATCTTTTTGATAAGTTGTAACAATAGAAATGACAGCTCAAAAATTGTCTTAATAACTACTAACTTTCCTGACAGTACATTAATATACCTTACTAATATTGAAAATGAAACAATGGATTCAGGATATATTGTTAATAATTTGCTTGAATTCACTATAGAAGATATAAATGAGCCAACTCTTTTTTATATTACACCAATTATCAAATCAAGAGCCGATATTGACTATTGCTATTTTTGGAAAGAAAACAGCAAATTAACTATTCAAGCAGAAAAAGGGAAGCTTAAACAGGCTAAAATTGAAGGTTCTAAAATACAAAAACAGGCAGAATTTGTCAGGGATGCTAAAGCAATTTTAGAAAATAAGTTGGACAGTCTAATTGCTATCTATATAGCCCTGCCAGCTGTCAATGTTGATGAAAAGTTGGCCTTAAGGAAAGAATGCGAAGAGATTGAAAATGCTATAATGAATGTAGAAGTTGACTACATTAGGAATAACCCTGATGAATTGTATAGTATTATCACTCTGAGAAACATAACCTATAATTCTATACCGAAAGAGTTAGCAAAAGAACTCTATACTAGTCTTAGTCCTAAGTTACAAATAACTAAATACGGTCTAGTAGTAAAAAAATTTATTGAAGCTAATAAAGAAGTAAAAGTTGGCGATACTGCAATCAATTTCCAATTAAATGATATTTATGGCAACCTTGTAGAACTGAAAAATTTCGAAGGAAAGTATATTCTTTTAGATTTTTGGGCATCAAACTGTGGCCCCTGCCGAATGGAGAACCCTGTTTTGTTAGGAAATTATAAAGCATATCGAAACAAGGGTTTTGAAATTCTCGGAGTATCACTTGATAAAAACAAGAACAATTGGGAAAATGCTGTAAAGTCAGATAGTATGATTTGGACTACTGTTTCCGACTTGAAAGGTTTTGATGGCGATGTTCCAATCATATACAATATTAACATGGTTCCTACATACTTTTTGATTAATCCAGAAGGTATTATCTTAGAAAAAATTGAGGGGAGAGGACAATTAGACGATATACTTAAAAAAATATTTGAATGAGAGAGGCTTACAGCATTGCGTATAAAACATTTGACAATCAATGTTTTATCAAGCGTATTAACTCGTATCAAAAGTAGTTGTAACTTGATAGGAAAGTGCTTCGAAATTGGCAACTAACCATAGAGCCAACGTTGGCAGCAAGCATTAATGAAGACACTAAAACAATAGAACGATCGACTTAAACGAAAAAAAAGGCAGGGAAAATGTTATCCCTGCCTTTCATATTCATGGTTTTAAAAACTCTAGTAGCGTTGACGTGCTTTATAGTGTGTATGAAGCAGCTCGTGCGACTTATGGCTATTGGGTTCATGGAGGAACTCCTTGTAAATTGCAATAACCTCAGGGTTCTCGTGCGATTTACGTATAGGCATTCCGGCGTCCTCGCGATAAATAGCCTCGGCACGTTTCTTACGGATTTCCTCGTTGGTAGGTATTGGCTGACCACCGCCACCAATACAACCACCGGGGCAGGCCATAATCTCAATGAAGTGCCAGCTACCCTTGCCATCGCGAACGGCATCCATCACTTTCTTGGCATTGGTAAGACCGTGAGCAACAACGGTTTTTAGCTCAGCGCCTTCCAGGAACTTCCACTCGGGTTTTGTGCCCTCAATCTTAATGGCTGCCTCACGAACACCATCCATACCACGAACCGGGGTGATGTTTAACCCGTTAAATGGAACCTCGCGACCGGTAACTACCTCGTATGCGGTACGCAATGCAGCTTCCATTACGCCACCGGTGGCGCCAAAAATTACAGCCGCACCGGTTGAAGCACCCATTACGCTATCGTAGTGTGATTCGGGAAGCGTGCTAAACTCAATACCTGCCTGCTTAATCATAATGGCAAGCTCGCGGGTGGTGAGTACATAGTCAACATCCTTGAAGCCGCTTGAGCGCATCTCAGGCCTATCGGCCTCAAATTTCTTGGCCGTACAAGGCATTATTGAAACTGATACAATCTTAGCCGGGTCAATATTCCTTTTTTGAGCGTAGTAGGTCTTAGCCAAAGCGCCAAACATCTGCTGTGGCGACTTGCAGGTTGAAAGATTATCGAGATACTCGGGGTAAGTATGCTCAATGAACTTTATCCAACCGGGCGAGCAGCTGGTAGCCATTGGGAGCTTAACTGAGGGATCTTTGTCAACCAAAGCCTTCTTCAGCCTACCAAGCAATTCAAAGCCCTCCTCCATGATGGTTAGGTCAGCAGTGAAATCGGTGTCGAGAACTGAATCGAAACCAAGGCGTTTGAGGGCCGTAACCATTTTGCCGGTAACTATCTCGCCAGGCTCTAAACCCAGAGCTTCGCCAAGGGCAACCCTAACTGCAGGAGCAGTTTGAACAACCACATGCTTATCGGGGTCAAAAATGGCTTGCCATACCTCATCAACGTAGTTACGTTCAATAAGCGCACCGGTTGGGCAACGGTTAACGCACTGTCCGCAGTTGGTACAAACCACCTCGAACATTGGATTCTCATAGAAGGTTGAAATCTTCATCTTGTCGCCCTTGTAAGCTACACCTAAGGCGCTAACGTGCTGCAACTCCTCGCATGTACGAACGCAGCGCTGGCAGCGGATACACTTGCTGTCGTCCTTAATAATTGAAGGAGAGTAAGCATCCATCTGGTAGTTCTTGTGGGGAACAAGATCGATAAACATTGGCTCGGAAATCTTGTACTCTGCTGCTAGTTCCTGCAGCTCACAGTTCCCGTTTTTATAACAGGTGGTACATTTAGCATTATGCTCTGATAGCAGTAAATCAATAATATGCTTACGAGCAGTACGAACTTTAATAGTGTTGGTGTTGATCTCCATACCCTCAGCAACAGGCATTGCACATGAAGCAGGAAGGGTACGCGATCCTTTCATTTCAACAACGCACACACGGCAGTTACCAGCAACGCAAAGGTCGTCGTGGTAGCAGAGTGTTGGGATATGGATATTCAACTTTTTGGCAGCCTGCAGTATAGTTGTTCCCTCATCCACGGTAACGGGCATGCCATCAATTATAAGGTTTATCTGTTTTGCCATAATTGGTTCAATTTTGATCATTAGTAAATCATTTCTTCCCTAAAGTTCTCAACAATTGAGAAGAAGGAGTTAGCCACGCTTTGGCCTAAACCGCACTTTGCGGTTATTTTCATGGTTTGAGCAAGTTTCTGAAGCTGTTCCAGGTAGTTAGCATGCTTTTCGCCCTTCTTAACCGCCTCGATACCCAGTTTAAGCTGCTGGCAACCCACGCGGCAGGGTGTACACTGCCCACATGATTCCTCCTCAAAGAACTCGAGGTAGTTATGTAGTACGTTGTACATGGAACGTGAGCTATTGAAAAGCATCATTGAACCGCCAGTGGGAACTCCTTCGAAACCAATAATGGTATCCTTGAACTTTTTGCGGGGAACGCAAAAACCTGAAGCTCCCCCAACCTGAACTGCCTTGGTGTCGCCATCGCCAAACTCCTGAACAAACTGGTCAACTGTCATACCAAGTTCCAGCTCATAAATACCGGGTTTTGGGGTATCGCCTGAAACGGAGAACACCTTTGAACCGCGAGAATCGGCAGTACCAAGTTCTTTAAACTTGCGAGCACCGTAGCGGAATATCATGAAGGAGTAAACCAACGTTTCAACGTTGTTGATAACGGTAGGTTTCTTGCGGAAACCGGAAACGGTTGGGTAGGGAGGCTTATTGCGGGGTTCGCCGCGGTCGCCTTCCATTGACTCGAACAAAGCGCTTTCCTCGCCACAGATGTAAGCGCCGCTTCCCATAACAATTTTAATGCGGAAGGGGATTTTAAGATCATTGAGTATGGAGTGGAAAATCTCAAGCTGATTCTCAAGTTCCTTTAGCAAGAAACGGTACTCACCACGGAGGTAGATAAAACCTTCCTTGGCGCCAATTACCTTGGCGCAAATGGCCATACCGCCAAAAACCTTAAGGGGAACCTGGAATAGTATTTCGCGATCCTTAAAGGTACCGGGTTCGCCTTCGTCGGCATTACAAACCACATATTTTTCAGGGTCGGGTTGTTCACTGGTGAATTTCCACTTCAGGGCTGTAGGGAAACCAGCACCACCCCTACCCTTGAGTCCTGACTCAAGGAGTTCGTTGATTATTTCATCGTTGTTGCGCTTATAGGCCGACTGTAACACCTGTTTGAAGTCGCAATCCTTATCGAAAATCAGGTCGACACGACGTAAGAAGTTATTTGACATAATCGAATCTCCTATTATTACTTTTTCATGTATTCATTAATAATCTCACGAACCTTCTCTGGGGTAAGTTCAGTGTATGCCTCGTCGTTAATGAGCATAGCGGGTCCCTTATGGCACCAACCCAAGCAGTTTGTTTCGAGTAACGAGAACTTACGGTTCGAAGTTGTTTCCCCCACCTTAATCTTGAGCATATCCTCGAGCTCCTGGATGATAAGGTTTTTGCCTTTCATGGCGCACGAAATGGTTCTGCATACCCTAATTACAAACTTTCCCCGGGGCTGAGTATCGAGGAAGGAGTAGAAAGTTGCCGTTCCATATACTTTGGCGGCTGACATGTCGAGTTCACGGGCAATTTCAGTCATTGCCTCACTTGAAATGTAGCGCTCCTCCTGAACCACACCCTGAAGAATGGGTATCAAGCTCTCCCTTGACCGACCGTACTTGTCGGCAAGATTTTTCACTAATTCCTTGGTATCCGTCATAACCTTAAAATTTAAAAAATTGCTTTTTGTTATTCTGTTAACACTGTTAATTTAATAACATCAATATTATTTCTAAAACATTGATTTACTTGCCTAAATATATATAGTTAAATGAATCACAAACCTGATTTTTGTCATTTTTTTCACTGAAACGACTGAAAAAGTTAAAATTTAGAACCATTCAAAGTAAGAAAGTTACGGATTGAAACTTTGGGTTGTATGACACTGGGTTACTGAAGGATAAAGGATAAAGGATGAAGGATAAAGGATAAAGGATAAAGGATAAAGGATAAAAGATAAAGGTTAAAGGTTAAAGGTTAAAGGATTGCAGAAAGGCTGAAAACCAATTTTGCCATAAATGGTGAAAATTTGGATATCTGAAACAAAAAAGCAGTTTAAGCCCTTTACCAAAAAGGGTTTGACGAGAGAAAAAAAACAATTCTTACCTTTTTATTATTAAAAAGTGCTATATACAATGGCCTATTTGTTGCAAAGTGATACATTTGCATTGGAAATGGTTTGGGACATAATGAGCTACAAGTCAACTTGGTATTTTTTACTCCTATTTTGCCTATTCGCCTTAACGGCATGTGTTAAACCAGGAAATTATGGCATGCGCGACAGGTATGTAGTAACTACCCGTTCGCTTTACGTACGCACTGCACCATCAACCGTATCGGAGATAATTGGCACCCTTAGGCAGGGCGATACCGTAGTTGCAGTGGTATCGGATAAATACTGGATTATGGTGCGGAATGGGTATGCAACAGGTTACGTTTCAACCGATTACCTAAGTAAAATTGAGTATCCCAGCACACCTAAATTTTTAAAGCTGATTGAGCGTTTAGCGAACTGGCAAAATTGGTACTTCTGGGTTATAGCCATTGCACTACTGTTTATCTGGGTTATAGCCGAAGAACTTGTAATAGAAGCAAAACAGTTTTTAAAGAAACGACACGATTTTAATATCAAGGAGGTTATAGTATCGTACGTAACTTTTTTTGTGGTTGGCTTACTATCGGGCATCATATACATTTACTGGAAGGATTATTTCATTGAGAGTATAACAAAAGGCATTTCGGCTAACAGCTTTGGAACTGACATCGTTACCATCTCCATATGGATTCAATTATCGCTTTTGGCTATCAGCATACTTTATGATTACCTAGGATCCATTTTCAAAACCGGCTTAAGGTTTGGAACGTTACTATCATTTATGGACTTTCTATTTGGGTTATTCATTTTTTCAACCACATTTTTCCTTGTTATAGCCTTAAGCTACTACGCAATTGTGTTTATGATAGTATTTTTTACTTCGCGATACATACATGTGGTTTACCAGAATGGTATTAAACACAGGTTACGGAAATAGCATTTGGAACTAAATTTCAGGGATGAACCTCACTGCATTAGCCTTTACTGCTGCATAAAGCTTAATACCAGGAGATATTTTTAGCTTTTCCAGTGATTCTTTAGTTATTAGTGCAAATACCTTAAAACCGCAGTCAATCACTACCTCGTAGCCAAAACGCTGGGCAAAAATATCGATAACCCTTCCGCTAAAAACATTTATTGCACTTTGATTCTCGGCCTGTGTTGATAGCACTACGCTTTCCTCAGGAAAACAGATAAAGCCATTAGAGTAAACTGGGTTAGCATAAAATGCAATGATTTCGCCTAAAGGTAACTCGGCATAAATAAGACCATCGGGAGTAGCACGAACTCCCTTTACCCTATAGAAGTTTTTAGCCCCTGTAAAGTTAGCCACAAACTCGGAACGAGGGTTTTGGAATACCTCAACGGGTTCGCCAACCTGAACCAACTGTCCGTTGTGCAAGACTCCCACCTTGCTTGCAAGCGAAATGGCCTCCTGGTAGTTATGGGTAACGTGAATAATGGTTGTTCCTGCACGGTTGATTGACCTTAACAGAACACCTAAATCCAGATGGAGCTGAGAATCTATGGCAGATAGAGGCTCATCGAGTAAAAGTATTGGCGGATTAAATGCGAGTGTTCGGGCAAGAGCAACCCTCTGCTTTTCACCACCTGAGAGACTTGTTACACCCTGGTTAAGGATATGGGAAATAGAAAACTGTTCCGCAAGTTCAACTACCCTTTGCTTAACTGCAAAAGAACTATGTTTTCGGAGCTTTAAAGGGTAAGCAATGTTATCGAAAACACTTAGATGAGGGAAAAGGGCTAAATCCTGAAAGAGAATCCCTACATTACGTTTACCTGCAGGACTCTTGGTTATATCGATACCATTAAAAAGGATTCTACCGCTATCGGGCTTCACAAGGCCAGCAATTATTTGCAGTAAAAGCGACTTCCCAGAACCAGACGGGCCTAATAACATAAAGTAATCGCCTTGCGACACCTTAAAGGTTATCTCCCTAAGTGAAAATAATTTAAAATGCTTTGATATTTGATCTACAACCAGCATAACCCTACCGTTTACGGGATATAAAACGCAGGAAAATGAAAACTTCAAGGCTTACCACAAGAAAAATTATAGCGGCAGGCTGTGCATATTTGAGTCCAAAAGCTGTAAACCTATCGTAAATCATAACCGAGGCAACCATAGGATGATATGCAATAATAATTACGGCACCAAACTCACTCATGCCACGGGCAAACATCATTACCAGCCCGCTTAGGATGTTACGCCAAGCAAGCGGCAATGAGATGGTAAAAAATACCTGAAAGGGGGTTGCGCCCAGGGATAATGCTGCCTGCTCCAACCTCACAGGAACCTGTATGAAACCATCGCGAGCTGAATTAATAAGAAATGGCAAGCTGACAAAGGCCATTGCCAATGCAATGGCAAATGGAGTTCCAATCAACCTTACCCCAAAGGCATCAAGAGACTTACCAACCAAGCCATCGCCTGCAATTAATCCGAGCAGAGCAATACCAGCTACGGAGTGTGGAATAACGATTGGCAAATCAATTATTCCGTTTATTACACTTTTAAACGGGAAATCGTAACGGGCAAGTATATACGCTAAAGGAATAGCGGGAAATGCAAATAGAATGGAGGTTAACATGGCTACCCAAATGGATAACCATATGGAACTTAGCACCTGACTGTCGGTAGTGGTTTCGGCAACATCCTTAAATGGAGTGTTGATTATCATCCCCAGCAAGGGGGCAACTATGAAAAGTAACACAAAGGCGCCCAAAAGGGTTAGAACAAGACGAAATGTTGAATAGCTATTTACTCCGCTTTTACTCATCAACAATAATTTAGCGAATAAATTCTTTAAAATCGTCGGGGACCGTACCACAACTGGTGCAGCTAAACGGAATAAGCGACTGCTGCCCCATTTTGGTTATTAGCGTCATTCCTCCGGTATCGGACAAAAAGTAGGTTGCAAACTTGCGTGCCAACTGGGGATTAGGTGCGTTTTTGGGAATAGTAAACGCATATACTATAGGTTCGCCTGCAATGGTTATTGAATCGTTGGGGGAATTCCCCCTTATCTTCACCTGAACAGAGCCATAGTGCTGTGCTAGTGAAAAGCTTCCAAGATTTATACTGTCAGGCAAAGGAATGTAATTTAACTTATGCTGCTTAACCACCGACTCATATATAAAAAGGTAATCAATGGCAGATGTTTCGAGCAAAGCCAACAGGTCCATCTCTTTAGGGCGAATGAATTGCATATCCTTCCCCTCGAGTGATTCAGCTAAACTATCCAAACGGTAGTGTTTTTCAGCAAGCTGAAAAAGAATTAAGGTTCTATAACCGCAAGGATCGGAATTGGGATCGCTGCGGCCATAAGCCACATCGGTACGTAAAAGAATGGTAGGCCAATTTAACGAATCGATTATATCGGCATACTTTGATTTAGATGAATAGGCTATAACCATGCGATTGGTTGCAAAGGGAATAAAAAAATCGGCATGCTCAGTAACCAGTAAGCTGTTAATCACCTTATAGTCGGCCGAGAAAAACAGGTCGCAGGGTCGGTTAAGATCAGTGATTTTACGGGCACACTCTACGCTTCCAGCCGCCTCGAGGTTGATGGTTGCCTCAGGGTTAAACTTCATAAAGCTATCCACCGCAGCTTTCAGGGGCATGGAGAGACTGCCGGCATGGAATACTGTGAGCGTTTTTCTGCTATTGTGTGAATTGGAACAACCAGTCAATAAATAGATTACAGCAAATAGGGCTATCCAACTTCGCATTATATCACTTGTTTATGGTTTGGAAGAATTTTTTAACCACGCGCTTAACGGATTCGTCAAACTCGTTGCGGAGCTGGCGGTATGCATCAACCAGTTGTTTGCCATCGGGAGTAAGCTCCGATTTTCCGCCATCGCTGCCACCCCGCGACTTGCTCACAAGGGGAAAACCAAGTTCCTCCTCGGCTCTACGAACCAACTCCCATGCCTTACGGTAGCTGATATCCATTTTCTTTGCAGATGCTGCAATTGATTCCAGCTCATCGATGTTCAACAGTAAACAAAGCTGCTCCTGGGTAAGAATCGATTGGTTAGTGTTACGTTCGCGCAACACTATTGAATAGTCCAGAAAAACATCGTAGTATTTTGAGCCCTTAGGTCCTGCCATAACCCCAACTGATATGCAATTGTTTTCCTATCGGCAAATATACAAAAGGGGGATTATTCCCCCTAATTTTTTTTACTTGTAAAGGCAACGGTAAGCGGTATCGCCATTTACGCGAACCTTGAACTTAACATCCTTGGGAACAATGTAGGTTTCAAACTCCTTATAGGTTTTCCAGGTTGACTCACCGGGAAGCATAACGTCCATTTGACCTGAAATAACGGTCATATACTCCACGGTTGATGTACCAAATTCGTATTCACCCTGAGCCATAACCCCTACAGTTGCCCTGCCTTCGGCAGTTTCAAAGGCTATAGACTTAACCTTGCCATCAAAGTATTCATTAGTCTTGAACATAGCAATTGATTTTTTTCAAAAATAAGGGAAAATCTTCATTTATGAATATGATTTTAATCAGAAAAACAGTTTTTCGATAAAAGTTTAGCTAAAACATTTCCATTAGTGTACTGTTATCTATTTAAAATCATTTTAAATAACGTAAAAAATATGAATAACGCAATTTTCAAGTACGATTTACCAAAAAACGAACCGGTGCTCAGCTACCTGCCTTGCTCACCAGAGCGCGAAGCACTGGAAAAAGAAATAAAACGGCTATCATCCAGTGTAATGGATATACCGCTTATTATAGGTGGCAAGGAGGTTCGAACAGGGAAGTTAGGCAAAGTGGTTATGCCTCACAATCACAGCCACGTACTAGCCCAGTACCATATTGCAGGCGAGGAAGAAACCCAAATGGCCATTGAGGCTGCGCTCAAGGCGCATGAGTACTGGTCGCAGGTATCGTGGGTTGAGCGCTTGAGCATCACATTAAAGGTGGCCGAACTGATATCAAAAAAATATCGAGCCACGTTAAATGCAGCAACCATGCTTGGACAGGGCAAAAACGTTTACCAGGCTGAGATTGATGCCGCATGCGAAACAATCGATTTTTTGAGATTCAATGCTCACTATATCTCCGAAATTTACAACCAGCAGCCCATTTCAGAAACCGGAACAATAAACAGGTTGGAATACAGGCCGCTGGAGGGATTTATTTTTACAGTAAGCCCATTCAACTTTACGGCTATAGCATCGAACCTGAATATGGCACCTGTGCTGATGGGCAACACAGTGGTTTGGAAACCAGCTTCAACCGCATTACTTTCGAACTACATACTAATGCAAATTTACAAGGAGGCCGGAGTTCCCGATGGTGTAATCAACTTTATACCGGGGAAAGGCTCTGCCATTGGCAATGCGGTGTTCAATCATCCAATGCTTGCAGGAATCCACTTTACCGGTTCAACAGCAACCTTCAACACATTTTGGAAAGCGGTTAGCAACAACATAGCCAAATACCGTTCGTACCCCAAACTTGTTGGAGAAACGGGCGGTAAGGATTTCATTTTTATACATCCAAGCGCCAATATCAACCAGGCAGTAATTGCTGCCGTTCGGGGTGCTTTTGAGTACCAGGGACAAAAATGCTCAGCAGCATCGAGGGCGTACATTCCAGAGTCACTTTGGCCGGAATTTAAGAGAAACATTCTAGGTATTATGCATGAGATTAACATGGGTGACCCTACCGACTACGAAACATTTGTAAACGCAGTTATTGACGAGGCATCGTTCGATAATATTATGAGCTACATTGAAAAAGCAAAGCAATCCGATGCCGCTGAAATAATTGCCGGAGGCAAGGGCGATAAAAGCAAGGGTTACTTTGTGGAACCAACAATCATAGTAACAACCGACCCACACTTTGTAACCATGGAAGAGGAAATATTTGGCCCGGTGCTGACCATATACGTTTACCCCGATGAGAAGTTTGATGAAACGCTTGAGCTTTGCGATAAAACTTCGCCGTATGCGCTTACAGGTGCAATATTCTCGTCCGATAGGCAGGCATTGAATAAGGCATGTAGGGTACTGCGTTACTCGGCTGGTAATTTCTACTTTAACGATAAACCCACAGGGGCTGTGGTAGGACAACAACCTTTTGGTGGCGCTCGTGCAAGTGGAACCAACGATAAGGCCGGTGGCCCTTTCAACCTGATTCGCTGGACAAGCCCCCGAACCATCAAGGAAAACCTAAACCCACCAACCGATTACAAATACCCCTACATGACTAATGCCCGCTGTGGAGAATAGCATAAATTCATAAAATTAAGAACGGCTACTTTAATTTAGGTGGCCGTTTTTTTGTTTGCAAGCCAAAATATAATTTCGTTTTTTTGCGATGAAAATTGAAATTTATGGAGATAGCAAGTAAAACCAAGCACGTAGAACTGATAGCAGCTGAACTTAACATTAACAGCCGAGGAGTTGCGAACACCATTAAGCTACTTGATGAGGGTGCTACAATCCCTTTCATAAGCCGCTACCGTAAGGAAATGACCGGTAACCTTGATGAAACACAAATTACTGCTATCCGCGACCTATCCGTTAAGTATGTAGAACTTGACAAACGCAAGGAAACTATACTTTCCACCATTGAAGAGCAAGGAAAACTAACCGATGAACTTAGAGCAAGAATTATTGCCTGCTATAATCCTACCGAACTGGAAGATATCTACCTGCCATTCAAACCCAAGCGAAGAACTAAGGCAACCATTGCCAAGGAGAAAGGATTAGAACCCTTAGCCTTACTGATTTTTAAACAGCAGGAAAGGAACATACTTGCCAAGGCAGAAGCCTTTATAAACGATAAAGTTACCGATGCTGACGAAGCGCTTGCCGGAGCACGCGATATTATTGCGGAATGGATTAGCGAAGATGAGAAAGCGCGAAACGTGGCCCGAAAGCATTTCCGAAAATCGGCCATCATAAAGTCGAAGGTGGTAAAAGGCAAGGAAACGGAGGGCATTAAGTACTCCGACTACTTTAGCTGGGAGGAGGAGGTGAAGCGATGTGCATCGCACAGGTTCTTGGCCATGCAACGCGGGCAGGACGAAGGATACCTGCGGGTTAGCATAACTCCGCCAACTGAGCCTGTTATTGAAGATCTGGAGCGTGTATTTATCCGTTCAAACGGCGAAGCCGCCGAACAGCTCAAGCTAGCAATAGCCGACAGCTATAAACGACTTATTGAACCATCGATTGAAAACGAATTTACCGCCGCACTAAAGGAAAAAGCTGACGATGAAGCCATAAGGGTTTTTGCCGAAAACCTGAGGCAACTCTTGCTCTCGCCACCCCTGGGGCAAAAAAGCGTGCTTGCCATTGACCCAGGCTACCGAACGGGATGCAAGGTGGTTTGCCTTGACCCACAGGGAAACCTACTGCATAACGAAACCGTTTTTCCACACCCACCCCAAAGCGAGCAAGGGAAGGCCATGAGTAAGATATCGGCATTGGTTGATACCTATAAGATTGAAGCTATTGCAATTGGTAACGGAACAGCGAGTCGTGAGACCGAGGCATTGATTAAACGCATTAGGTTTAACCGCGATGTAAAGGTTTTTGTTGTTAGCGAGGATGGAGCATCGGTATACTCGGCTTCGCCGGTGGCTCGCGAGGAATTCCCGGAATACGATGTAACCGTTCGGGGAGCGGTTTCAATTGGCCGTCGCCTAATGGACCCGTTGGCTGAGCTGGTTAAGATAGACCCCAAGTCGATTGGCGTAGGCCAATACCAGCACGATGTTGACCAAGCCAAGCTGAAAGGTAGCCTTGACCAGGTTGTGGAAAGCTGTGTAAACCACGTTGGGGTTCACCTGAACACCGCCAGCAAGCACCTACTAACGTACGTTTCCGGACTTGGACCCCAGCTGGCAAAAAACATTGTTGAATACCGAGCCCAAAATGGCGCATTTAGAAGCAGAGATGAGCTAAAAAGGGTTCCACGCCTGGGTGAAAAGGCGTTTGAACAATGTGCGGGATTCCTTAGAATTGCCGAGGCTGAAAACCCACTCGACAACACAGCTGTTCATCCGGAAAGCTACCATATTGTTGAAAAAATGGCAGCCGATTTGGGCTGCTCAGTAGTGGACCTAATCAGGAATGAGGAGCTAAGGGCAAAAATCAAGCTTGAAAAATATGTAACCGACAAAGTAGGCCTGCCCACGCTAAACGACATAATGCAGGAACTCTCAAAGCCCGGTCGTGACCCACGTAAAGCTATCAAGGTATTTGAATTTGCCGAAGGTATTTTTAGCATTGATGACCTTAAGCCCGGGATGGTACTGCCCGGAATAGTTACCAATATCACCAATTTTGGAGTATTTGTTGATATAGGTGTTAAGCAGGATGGGCTGGTACATATATCGCAAATGGCCAACCGATTTGTATCAAACCCGCTTGATGTTGTTAATTTACATCAACACGTAAAGGTGAAAGTGCTTGAGGTTGATATTCCCAGAAAAAGGATTCAACTCTCAATGAAGGATGTAGAGCAGTAAAAATTACATTTATCCCAAGTGCCATGAATTTTAAGGAATGAGTCGGAATGAATCGGAATGAGTCGGAATGAGTCGGAATAGATAGAATGTGAGGGAGTTAGAGGAAGCTAGAGGAAGTTTGAGTCAGTTAAACGTGAACCGTTAAACGTGAGCCGTGAAAAGCTAAAGTTAAAAGTGAAATGAAGAATTGAGAATAGGAGGAAGTTAGAGGAATTGTAAAAAGTTAACAGTTAAACCAAAATTCTTTAATTGAAAAATACTGCTGATGAATCAACTAACAAAATCTATTTCTTCCGAATCTTAAAATACGATACCAAGTCCACAAATTGGTTTGCAAACTCTGAGAGTTTATTACTGGTTGTAACAACCTCCTCGCTGATAGCAACATTTTGCTGTGCAACAACATTTTGCTGTTGAATGGCATTATTAACCTGCTCAACACCTACGTGCTGCTCAATACTTGCAGATGTAATCTCCTCAACCAGGTCGGTGGTTCGTGTAATATCAGGAATAAGCTCGTTAAGCATGACCTGAGTATGCAGGGCAACATTCACACTCTTACCTGCTAGCTGAACTATTTCATCGGCGGCCAGTTTGCTTGTTTCAGCAAGTTTACGCACCTCAGCAGCAACCACGGCAAAGCCCTTGCCATGTGCACCTGCACGGGCTGCCTCAACGGCTGCATTAAGTGCAAGTATGTTGGTTTGAAAGGCTATATCGGTTATAACATTGATTTTTTGAGCAATGTGGTTGATGGCCTCCAAATTCTCCTCAGCCGATTTGTTCAGATTTTTAACGCCATCAAGAACCTTGCGCGAGTAAACCTCGGTTTGCTTAGAGTTATCGGCATTCCTTTCAATATGGGCAGCAATTTGCTCCATGGACGATGATATCTCCTCAATTGACGATGATTCCTCAGCAGCCCCTTCGGCCAACTGGCTTGAAATAGAGTTTAACTCATCGCTTATGTCGCGTAATTTGCTCACGTTATTTTGGATTTGCAAAACTACCCGGCCAAAGTTATCCTTTATCATACTGGTAGCCTGAATAAGTTGACCTAAATCGGTTTTTGGGTTTACATTTGTATCGTCATCGGGAACGTTAAAATCGCCCTCGGCTAGCTTGTAAAGCTTATCAATTGCCCTTGATAGCGGACGAACCACTTTTATGGTTGCGTAATAAAAGCAAAGCACGCTGAAAAGCACGTTAACGGCAAGCATCACGTAACGAACCAATGTGTTGCCATCGTAAAATTTCACCCTGATGCTCACCGTTGTCATGATGAACAGCAGGTTTATTAGCCAAACAATGCCAACTTTTACAAATATGCTATTCTTATAAACCCTGCTTAGGAGAATTGCAGCGGCCACTCCCGAAACTAGAGTGCTGATAAGTAAACTAATTATGAAGTCCATAGATAGTTTTTTAAAAATGTTGGCTACTGATTTGAACTAATTGATGTGTAAGATATAAAAAAAATCAACATCAAATTACAGCATTGACATAATGGTGTCCGAAACATGAATAACATAGAATTACAATCGCAATTGCATTCTAAACCTAATGATTCAGGTTTTGACAACCGAAACCTATAGCCTTTCAATACATTAACCTTAAATAGAATGCAATATTGTATAGTTAAGGTTATTTGTCATGTTGCGCAAAAGCGAAATATTACGCTGTCGTGCTGAGTCCCGATTTATAGGGATAGACTTCGCTGAAGCATCTCATTGCTCATTTTCTTCAATCCTTTGAATAGATCCCTCGACTTTGCTAGGGATGACAAAAACCCTATCTTCCTTTCTGCTCCCTTGTCATGCTGAGCCTAGTCGAAGCATCTCTTTACCTTAAACCCTTTAATACTTGTTGATTTTTTTGGAAACTGCATTTTGCAGTGCTTTTCTGTTGCGATGCAACGTTTCACCCTTGCTCTTTGGAAAAAGTATTGCGTGCATCGCTATACATGTAGTAGTAATCATGGTGTTACAAATATTACGCCCCTACGAGGCTGGAAGCGTTTTTCGTGAAACTATTGTCATGTTGAGCGCAAGCGAAACATCTCATGGGGTCGATTAGAGATCCTTCGCTATGCTCAGGATGACAAATGAAGTCATTCGTGTAAGTTACTCGTTGTTCGTTGTTCGTTGTTCGTGAAAAACGACCTCACCCCCTCCACTCTCCTGACAGGAGAGGGGTGAAGCAATTAGGAGACCAAATTGCAGGGCTAAAGTCTCCCCTCTCAGGGGAGATTTTGAGGGGTCATCTAGGTTGAATATGTGATACGACCTCTCCCCAGCCCTTTTCCTTGAGAGGGGATGGATCGGAAGAAGCAAGCAGAGGCATAAAAGCCTGACCCGGCAATGGGTCGGGGGTGGAACATGGCGGTGGGCTTTGTAAGCGATACTATATGAGCCACGCTGCAGGCGTGGCGAATAGTATCGCGTGGCAGTTCCACCCGCGGGGTACCCATCGGGTTGGGCTTTTCAGCCTTGATTTTCTTTGGTTCTTTCTTGTATCAAGACAAGAAAGAACATGTAAGCTGCCATTTACCATACTTTTCTGATGCTATACAAAGCTTCACCTTTGCTCTTTGCAAAAAGTATTGCGTGCATCGCTATTCATGTAGGAATAATCATGGTGTTACAAATATTTCGCCCCTACGGGGCGGGAAGCGTTGTTAGTTGCTCGTTGTTCGTGAAACTATTGTCATGTTGAGCGCAAGCGAAACGTCTCATGGGGTCGATTAGAGATCATTCGCTGCGTGCAAAATGACAGACATGTATATTTTTGTTAACTAAACAACATTGAAATAGAATGAGTTATTTTCTATACTACAAGCAACAAATTTTCATCCACATCGGCATCAAATCGCTAACTTTGCACAAACTAACATTTTGCATTTACAATGATTTACCCCGATACCTTTGAGCAAAAGGTTGGATTTGATAAGGTTCGCGAGTTAACGCTTGCTCGCTGCCTATGCGAACTTGGCGAACAGCGAGTAAGGGATGCCGGATTCAACACCAATCCTGACATTGTTTTTGAATGGATTGAGCAAACCCATGAAATGAAGACTATCTGCCAGATGGAGGATGGCTTCCCCACCGATGGCTATATTGATGTTACTCCAGCCCTACGTAAACTTAATGTGGAAGGGCAATGGCTCGATGAGAATGAGCTACAACAGCTAAGGCGCTCGCTGGATACCATAAAGCAACTTCTTGCATTTGTGAAAAGGGTATCGGATAAATACCCAGCAATTGCGAAGCTTGCAACAGGAATAAACTACTACCCTTATGTTATTGAACGTATTGACAGTATTCTGGACAGATACGGTCGAATAAAGGATAATGCATCGGCAAAGCTGGCCGAAATTAGAGCAAGCATAAGAGCAAAGGAAGCATCGGTAAACAAGCTAGTGCAAGGAATAATGCGCAGCGCTCGCGAACAAGGAGTTGTTGAAGCCGACACACAGCCAACAGTCCGCGAAGGACGGGTGGTTATTCCCGTTGCGGCTGCAAACAAAAGGAAACTAAAGGGGATTGTTCATGACGAGTCAGCTACCGGCAAAACCGTTTTCATTGAGCCCGTTGAAGTGGTTGAACTTAACAATGAAATTCGGGAACTTGAGTACGAGGAGAGGCGCGAAATAGTTAGAATACTGATTGAACTAGCCGATAGTATAAGACCGTACCTGCCGGAGCTGCTTACTGCCTACGATTTCATGGGCGATATTGATTTCATCAGGGCAAAAGCGCTACTAGCCATTGAGTTTGATGGGGTTAAGCCCATGCTAAACAAAAACTCAACGGTAATATACCTTCGTCAAGCCCGACATCCAATTCTACAGCTGAGCCTTAAAAGAGAGGGGAAAAGGATTGTTCCGCTCGATATTGAGCTGAACCTAAACGATAGGATTCTACTGATATCGGGCCCTAATGCCGGGGGCAAATCGGTTTGTTTAAAAACGGTTGGGTTACTGCAGTACATGCTACAATGCGGTTTCCTTCCGTGTGTTTTGGAAAATTCCGAAATGGGAATATTTTCAAAAATTTTCATCGACATTGGCGATGAGCAGTCGTTGGAGAATGACCTAAGCACCTACAGCTCGCACCTAATCAACATGAAACAAATGCTTAGGCATGCCGATGGCCAAAGCCTTGTGCTAATTGATGAGTTTGGGGCTGGAACTGAACCTACCGCTGGAGGAGCAATAGCCGAGGCAATCCTTCAAGAGCTATGCAACAAAGGAACTTTTGGGGTTATTACAACTCACTACTCCAACCTTAAACATTTTGCCGCCAATACACCCAGCATTGTAAACGGAGCCATGCTTTTTGACAACGAACGTATTGAGCCCCTGTTTAAGCTTGAAATTGGCAAGCCCGGCAGCAGCTTTGCATTTGAAATTGCGAGAAAGATTGGACTTCCGGAAAAGGTTTTAGATGTGGCATCACAAAAGGTGGGCTCCGATTATATCACCTTTGAAAAGCATCTGCGTGAGATATCGCGCGACAAACGATACTGGGAAAAGAAACGCGAAAGCATAAGGCTTGCCAATAAACGAGCCGAAGAGGCTGAGGAAAAACTCCAAAAGGAACTGGAAGAGCTTGAGAAAAAACGTAAGGAGATTATTGCTACTGCAAAAAAGGAAGCGCAGGAATTACTGGCCAACGTGAATAAACAAATTGAAAACACCATAAGAACCATTAAGGAAACCAACGCCGATAAGGAACGAACGCGCGAGGCCAGAAAAGAATTAGAAAATTTAAAAATCGAAATAGAAAATCCAGAAACCGCTAACGCTCTAATTGAGCGTAAAATGGAACTTATTAAGCAACGGCAGGAAAGAAAAGCACGAAAGAATCAGCAAAAAGAGATCATAACAAGCAAACCTGTAAAGGAGGATGAAGTAAAAGCAATAGAACCTGGCGATAAGGTGAAAGTGGAAGGAAGCGATATGGTTGGCGAGGTGATTAGCATTAGCGATAAAAGCGCATCGGTTGCCATAGGTGGAATGATTACCGTAGTTAAGGCAAGTAAACTCAAGAGAATATCGACGGGCGAATACCGTGAAGCGGCAAAGCAAAAACCAACTTTAAACACTGGATTCGACGTTTATAAGCGGAGGTTAAACTTCAAGTCCGATATTGATGTGCGTGGATACAGGGCCGAAGAGGCCCTTGAAGCAGTTCAGGATTTAATAGATGATGCCCTGATGCTCGGGTTCAACCGGGTGCGAATTCTGCATGGGAAAGGAAATGGAATTCTCAAACAGGTAATTCGTGACTTTTTAAAGGCTACGCCGGGCGTAAAAAACTTTAGCGACGAACACGTGGAGTTTGGCGGGGCAGGAATTACGGTGGTTGACCTTGACGTTTAGCGCCTTAGCCTATGAAAATTGAAAGGCATTTTGTATATTGCCAATCAAAATAATAGGTTGTGGAATTACTTATTTACAGCCGTCAAACAAGTACGAGGCTAGAATATATTTGCCGATTTATTTTCAAGGACATACTCCGTATGCCCTACCGATTATCGAGTTCCTACACCGAAGCATCGGAATACAAAGGGCCAATACTAAGCTACGATAAACAGCCGATACCCGGCTCAATAAGCATTATACCAACAACACTACTGTTTGAAACAGGAATCAACCAAATTCCAATGGAAATAGGTGAATGGTATGGCACGCCTGCATTCCCCATGACCTGGAACCATAAAGCCGATATTCCTTTTGACCTGCTTGCAGGCGCATTCTACCTGGTTACCCGCTACGAAGAGTACTTACCCCACAAGCCCGATAAACACGGACGTTTCAGGTTTACTAATAGCATTGCATACAAAAATGGTTTTCTGGAAATACCTGTTGTTGATGTTTGGGCACACAAGCTAGGAGCAGCTATAAAGGAAAGGTTTGGCAACTCACACTCAAAACACCGTAGCTTTACCAGCCAAATAACTTTTGACCTGGACAGCGCATTTGCTTTCAAGGGCAAAGGAATAATCAGGAGCGCTCTGGGCTTTACCAAATCAGCCATTACATTCGATTTTAAAAGGGCTAAAACTCGATTCAGGGTGCTTGCAAACAAAGAACAAGACCCCTTTGATATTTACGACCATTTATTTGCTAAACTACCAGCAGGCGAAGCCACCAAATGGTTTATACATGTTGGCAGCTGGAGCAAATACGATAAGCAGATAAAAACCAGTAACCCTTCGTTCTTAAATCTGGTCAACAAACTGTCGACACGCTATCCAATTGGTATACACCCATCATATAGAACCTTTCTGAGCGATACAATTTTCCGACAGGAACTGTCGAAACTAGTAGATATTCTAGGACAAGCTGTATCGGCATCGAGGTTTCATTACCTACGACAAAGCATACCTTACTCATACTACCCGCTAATGCGAGCAGGAATCACCCAGGAGTACTCAATGGGGTATGCCGATAAGCCAGGATTTAGGGCAGGAACCTGTACCCCCTACCCCTTTTTCGACCTATTTGATAACACAACCAAGAACCTAAAAATCTTCCCCTTTGCCATAATGGATAAATCGCTGCTTAACATTGTCCGCTACGACCCGAATCAAGCCTTTGAGCTAGTTAAGCGCCTGGTACAGGTTGTTAAAAATGTAAACGGGAACTTTGTCAGCGTATGGCACATCGATCACTTAGCTCAAAATAACCCAGGTATTTCGCTCATGGATATTCTGGAAAAAACCATTGAAATGTGCAGGAATGAAGAAAAATCTTGAAATAGGGTTTTTACATCGCGAGGAGATTGACTGTAAGCGTTGGAATGCAACAATTGACAATGCCTTTAATGGAAGTATTTATGCATACTCATGGTATCTGGATGTGGTTTCTCCAAACTGGGGGGCGCTGGCAACAAATGATTACAGCTACCTTTTTCCGCTTCCAATAAAACGAAAATATGGCATAAACTACATAGTTCAACCCTTACACTGCCAGCAGCTGGGACTATTCTCAACAAACCACATTTCGGCAGATATTGTAGATTTGTTCATTGACCAAATACCCGCAAAGTTCAAGTATGTTGATTTAAATCTTAACATCCATAATAAAACCAACAAGCACACAGGTCATATCAACAGACGAAAAACATACAT
Source organism: Tenuifilum sp. (assembly GCF_037481895.1). Lineage (NCBI taxonomy): Bacteria > Pseudomonadati > Bacteroidota > Bacteroidia > Bacteroidales > Tenuifilaceae > Tenuifilum > Tenuifilum sp. The sequence continues at coordinate 84,966 of NZ_JBBFKU010000005.1, read as the reverse complement.
GCTCGATTTATTAAACTATAACGAGCAAGTATTCAGAAACTACAACCAAAACACCAAAAGGAATATTTTTAAAGCCATTGCCAACGAGTTTACACTTACCACCACATTATATCCGGGAGATTTTATGAAATTTTACAGGCAATACGGCTTTATGGTTAATCGGAAAAAGGATGTCATTGTTATTGAGAAACTCATTGAGAGCCTTTTAACCCATAACAAAGCAACCATTGCCGGAGTAACTGATAGGAATAACAAACTTTGTGCAGTGGCATTGTTTGCTGAAAGTCACAACACCTTACACTACCTGCTTGGCTCAGCCGAACCCGAGAATAAGAAAAAAGGCGCAATGTTTTACTTAATGGATGGAGTAATAAGGAACCACTGCAGAATGGATAAAGTACTTGACTTTGAAGGCTCAATGATTTTATCAATTGCACGATTTTTTAGTGGTTTTGGGGCAAAACCGTGTACTTATTTTAATTACCATCGTAACTCCTTACCGGCAGGTGAGGCATTGGTTAGCATTAAGCAAAAACTTAAACTCATATAGGGATATGCTGTCGATATCAAAAATCTCGTTAAGGGAGCTGAAACTATTCAATGATGATACGGGTTTAAGCGAGAAAGATTTTTTGCCCATTAGCAAGGTTAGAGCAATGTCGTTAATGGCAAATCCCCGCGCCAATTCAAACGACAATGTGCTTTACCAAGCCCACTGGAACGAAAAACTGATTGCATACCTAACGGTATTGCCCGACATTGCTTATGTCAACAACCAATCGATACCATTTGCATGGATTAGTGGGGCATGGGTTCATCCCAATTTCCGAAGGCAAGGAATAGCCACAAAACTAATTGATGCAGTGGTATTGGACTGGAAGGGTATGTTAATGGCCACAAACTTCTCTAAAATTACCGAATCTGTATTTGAAAAGACCAAAACATTTAAAACTGTCAAAAAGATTGAAGGGCAAAGGTTTTTCCTGCGCAAAACCCTTCTAAGTTCCTACAACTGCTGCAACCATAGCAATCCTTTTTCCTATACAGCCGAAAAGTTCATAAACTTGTTGAACTACTCAAACCTTACGCGCAAACTCCTTAAAATTCCAAAAAATATCGAGATTGAATACTTTACAAGACCCGACGACGAAATACTAAACAAGCTTACCCTGGCAACAGCCAACACGCTTACAAAACGAAGCACTGAAGAGATAAATTGGATTATCCGATATCCGTGGTTGATTAACGGCCTGCTGCCCGACAGAGCAGCTCAAAAGTTCTTTTTTGCCTCTGTAATACCTGCCTTTGCATATTACATGGTAAAAGTATTTAAAGACGATGAACTTATTGGAGTTTTACTCATGCAGCATAGCAATACCCGTTTTACAGTTCCTTACTACTGGTTTGAAAACGGCACCGAAGAAGTTATGGCCAAGGTGATACTGCTGCATGCTTCAAAGGCCAAAGCATCATTTATCAACATTTACAATCAAAAAATTGTGAACTCCATGCTTAATCTACGACCATACTACTTTTACAGCAAAAAACGAACCCGTAAATATTTAGTGGCCGACAGTATGGCTGATTTAATAGGAGACAGTTTTGAGCTAATGGATGGCGATGGTGACTGTGCATTTATCTAGTAGCGCTAATCCATCAAACTTTCGAAATCAATTTCGGTCATTTGCTCGGTCTCAACAACCCTACCCTTTTCACACTTAATGGTGCGGGCTGGAAATTTCTTTATGATTTGATTGTTGTGTGTTGCCATTATTATGGAGATTCCTGAAGCTGAGAGGTTATGGAGTATTTGCATGATTCCCTCCGAGGTCTCCATATCTAGGTTACCGGTTGGCTCATCAGCAAGTATAAGTTCAGGATTATTCAATAGTGCCCTTGCAATCACAACACGCTGTTGCTCACCACCCGATAGCTGATGGGGCATCTTATAATCCTTAAACTTTAGCTCTACCATATCCAGAACCTCAGCTATACGCTGCTTTATTGCTGACTTGTCTTTCCAACCAGTTGCTTTTAAAACAAAAAGCAGGTTATCGTATACACTTCTGTCAGTAAGCAGCTGAAAATCCTGAAATACTACACCAATTTTTCGGCGTAACTTAGGAACATGCTTGCGTTTAAGCTTCTTCAAGTTGAAACCACACACAAACCCATCGCCCTCTTTGAGAGGTATTTCGGCAGTAATGGTTTTAATTAGGCTTGTTTTTCCGCTACCAACCCTACCCACCAGGTAAACAAACTCACCCTTACCTAGCGAAAAGTTAACATCGGACAGAACAAGATTATCCTCCTGAAATATGTTGGCTGAGCGAATATCAACTGTAAAATTATCCATATAATGCCGAAATGTTTCAAAACGCTAAGGTAAGAAAAAAAATAGAATCTACTTTGCCAACAAATCGGCAATGGCATTTTCAAGGACAGGGAAGTTCCAGCTAAAGCCTAATTGGGTTAAACGTTCTGGGTAAACAGGCTGGTTTGCCAAAAGCACCTCGTTAGCCATATTTCCCGGCAAAAGGTGTAGGATAATAGATGGTATGCGGAATAAGATTGGACGGCGGTAGTAATGGGCAACCTGGAAAGCTATATCGGCATTGGAATTGGTAGTGGGTGCGGTAAGATTGAATGCTCCCGAGGCAGCTGAATTATCGATAAGAAACTTTATTGCCCTAACATGGTCGGCAATATGAATCCACGGGACAATATTTTTACCATCGCCCAGTATTGCGCCTGCAAAGTAACGGATTGGTTTTGCAATTTTAGGTAAATAACCACCATCGCTAGCCAGCACTATACCCGTGCGGAGTAAAATCACCCGGGTAACATTAGCGCAAGCCAAAGCCTCATTTTCCCAATCGCTTACAAGGGCAGGTAAAAAACCATTACCTACTGCCGATTTTTCAGTTAAAACTGAACTACTATTACATGGATATACACCAACAGCTGAAGCTTGGATAAACACTTTGGGTGGTTTACGGCATGATATCATAGCCTGCGCCAGAGCCCTTGTTGGAAGTATTCGGCTATCAACAATCCTCTTTCTATTTCGTTTTGTCCAAAGCGTTGCAATATTGTAGCCCGAAAGGTTAATAACAACATCAACATCCTCAAGCAAGGCAGTTAATTCGCTATCGGGTTTACCGCTCCATTCTAAAATATCAACATTGATACCAGATTTTTGAACCTTTTTGGGGTTACGGGTAAGCAATTTTACCCGATACCCTTCATTTAGGAGCATGGAAACCAGACTCCTTCCTATAAGACCAGTTCCCCCTGCAATTACTGCAATTTTGTTGTCAATACCTTTCTCCATTATTTGTACAGTTCAATCCAGGCTCTTTCTACTATTTTTAACGCAGATGTAAAGGTAGCTATATCGGGAATAATTTCGCCATTAGCCCCCGATGGGTTGCTATGGCCAATGGGTTTGAAATAGAATAAGCTATCGCCCGTTTTTCTGGAAACCAAAGCCTCATAAATGATTGCTGGCTGCCCCGATGTGGCATACTCCTCATCGCCCGGGAACCGATTGTTGTGCCAGTAGTTGTTAAAGTCCCACGGTTTATTGACCTCCATATACACCTTAAACTCATCAATACCAGCAGGCAGCGTGGTCTTTATAGTAAATGAGCCTGAAGGGGTTGCACCACTAAACGCATCGACCCCCTGATTAACGCGAGGAGCGTTTGACGCGGTTAAATTTTTCCAGCGCGGCAATGCTGCCGGCCTATTTCGCTCACCCGGCAACCATTTCCCTTTATCGTAAACGCCATAGCGGAAAATTCCTGTTGAAATGGATTGCGATGCATAAACTGTGCCTAAAAAGTTTCCACTTAAATCTTCAACCCAAATGGCAATAATGGGATACTTGTATTCCTGTCCGCCAATTACTACAACCTGGGCTGGCACGCCATTGCTGAATGGCGAAGTTGTAAGCTCTTGAGTAATTGTTTCGGACTGTGACTGCTGAGTTGGTTTGCACCCCTGCAAAACCAACAAACCCAAAATCACGGATACCAGGATAGTATATATTTTCATCGTTATCATTTTTTAGAATTCAACAATTACGCCAATGGTAGGCAATACAGTTCCCCCACCAGTTCCCTCAATCTTCTTTAGCAGGTATCGCGTAGCGTCGTTTGGGTCAACCACAGGATTACCATTGGTATCGGAAACTGTAGTGTAAAGCGGGGGCCTATCGCCCTGGAAGTTGTAAACATTCTGAATATCAACGTAGAAGTTCAGCATCCACGACTGAAAGTAGTAAGACTTATCGACACGGATGTCGAGCTGGTGGAACGACTGCAGTCGAAGACTGTTGAAACGGGAGTAATCGAGCGATGGCTGGCGCTGAACATTCCATACATCTATCAACGATGAGGTTGCTAAATCGTAAGGGGTGTACGGCGGGCCACCTACAAATCGCCACTTGAAGCCAAAATCCCATCCTTTTTTAAAGGAACGAGTGGCTGTAAGTGTAACCAAATGGCGATTATCCCATGATGTTGGAATCCATTTACCAGAGGGTTTTAGGTTACTATTCATTAAGCTAGTTTCGCTTCTAACCAAGGTGTATGAGAAGAGAGTATTGAAACCCATAAGCTTTTTATTTCGGTAAAGTAACTCAACCCCAAAGGTTCGCCCTTTCCCTGTGGACACTAAAGGCTCATCGCCAAAGGTTCCATAGTCGGCACTTTTGCTTGATATTGACACCGAGTCGTTTATGGAAACCGGGTACTTATCGTAGAATTTCAGGAAACCTTCAACAGTAATCTGACTTTGCTCATTGGGTTGCCATTCAAAACCAGCCATCAGATGGTCCGATTGGATATATGACAAACCATTTGTTTTATTCACTAAAGAGCCAGTGGCGTTGGCGAACCCCAAGGCTGTGTATGGAGGCAGTTGGTAGTATCTTCCAACATTTGCATTCAAAAATAAATTGGGTTTAAGCATATACGACGCTGAAAACCTAGGGCTAAGCTGCTTAAAGAGGTTATTCATCTCGGCTGAATAGTTACTTGCATCGGCCCGAACCCCTAACGAAACCGTTAACTTTGTGAAAAAGGTTCTGTTCACCTGGCCAAAAATATTCCACTTAAACAAATCCATGTTGGTTTCATAAGTATCGGGAGTAAAGGTTTCACCAACAAACTTTGCTCTATAAGTGGAGTTAAAATATCGGGCATACTCCAAACCCGCTCCAAAATTTATACTAAAATTTTTCAACCCTAAATCGCGCTCATAGCGTAGCTTATTTTCGGCCTCCCACGATGTATAGTCGAGAATTTTGGGGAGGTTATCATCGTTATTCGTAAACTTGTACTGCCTGTTGTTTAGCATATTTCGGCTAACCACAAGGGTATGGTAGCCATTGCTAGCATAGTGCTTGTAAACTGTTCCCAGGGTATAATTCCATTGTGTATTTACAGGTAAGTAACCGAGGATGTAACTTTGATACTCATCGGGGTTTTTTAAGCCCAGGTTCAGCTCAAACTCATCAATGGCACCGAGTCCAATTACGGTAATCTCATTTTTTGCATCGATACGGGTTTTAGTCTTGAACTGAAAGTCGTTATAGTTGGGCAAAAACGGAAGCCCCAAAGCGTTGAAAAGGAATTGCAGGTAAGAGCGGCGAGCCGAGAAAATCATGGTAGTATTATTGCTTAATGGCCCATCGAGGGTCAGCGCTAAATCCGATGCTCCTAGTGCTCCCTTAACCTTTAACCGCTCACCGTTTCCATCAACCTGACGGAAATCGAGTACTGAACTAAGCGCGTTGCCCTTTGAGGCGGGGAAAGCGCCAGAATAGAAGTTTACCTCACGCACAAAATCAACATTAATGATTCCTACTGGGCCTCCGGAAGCCCCCTGTGTGGCAAAGTGATTCAGGTTTGGGATTTCAACACCATCGAGATAGAACCTGTTCTCATTTGGCCCTCCACCCCTAACAATAACGTCGTTACGGTAAGCAAGCGAGGGAGCAACGCCCGGCAACGACTGAATAACGCGGCTAATGTCGCGGTTTCCTCCCGGATTACGCTCAATCTCATCGATACCGATACGGCGTAAAGAAAGGGGGGCTTCCTCGCTTCGCCTAAAAGGCGATGCTTTTACCACCACACTCTCAATCTCATAGGGCATTTCCTCCAGTGGAATATCGATAAAAATATTTTTTGAGCGGGTTACCATTACTGCTTCGGAAATGTAGGGTTTAAAACCTATGGCAGTAACCTGTAGCTCAACCCACCCCGGTTCCAGACCGGCAATAATAAAATTGCCATCAAAGTCAGAGGTGGTGCCAATAATTTTTCCAAAAACAATTACTGTAGCAAATGGAATTGGTTCGTTGGTTTTACTATCAAAAACTCTCCCCTTTATCATACCCTTATCCTGGGCACTGAGTGGGTTTAATAGTATAATCGATATAAAAAGCAATAATGTTTTACGTAACATAGCATAAAGAATTTTGCATAAGAAACGTATCGCAGCATGTTTTGTTTAACATTTGCGATATTGCCCTATATAAAAATAGCTAAATTTTCAATTCCCCTAAACAAACCTACCTGTTTTTCTCAATGTTTTTAATAAGCAGGTAGTTCATACATGCGGTAAGCGCCTTAGCTCTCAACATAAGCGAGTCGAGATGTTTATCGGGTGAATAGTTGCTTGGCTCAAGCTTACGATGTTCCCTATCGCTCCACCGGTAAAACAAAGGGGTTGAGCTAAAATCGACCAGACCGAGGCTATCGGCAGCAATGCTGTAGCAGTAAAGTCCAAAATCGTTTGCACAATAGGTGTTACACAGGTTGTTTCCAAAGTTTGGATATCGCGCACCTGAAAGCGAAAGGTTGTAAAGGGTAGGAAAAATGTCCTTGTGCGATGCAAAACGCCTGGTATTGATTGGATTTTTAGGACGATATTTAGGTGGGATATAGATGAGTAATGGAACAGAGTACTGCATAAACAAATCGGCCTGCGGATACTCAAAGTTCTGTCGGATATTGTGGTCGCCGGTGGCTACAATTATAGTTTTTTCGCCAAGGGGGGAAGCAATAATACGTTTGATAAAATCGCCCAAACAGCTATTGGCGTACTGGTATGCCCTAAGCCCTTTCAACACTATTGCCTCGTCGAACTTCATGCGTTTGCGCGCCCATTCTGGAATTGAAATGGGATAACCCTGGTAGCTGGCAGGAATGTCGTATGGAGTATGGTGTGAGATGGTCATACCGAATATCAGGCAAGGTTTGCCATTAGAATTTGCAAGCACATCGAAAGCCCTTTGGAAAAGCACCTCATCGTGCATGCCCCACTCCCCTTCCTTGCCATCGGGGTATAGCTTCCTGAGGGTTGGTTCAGCTTCAATGGCATTAAAATACTGGCGTGGTATAAACTTATCCATGTTCCTCCAACCCATTTTACCTCCGGTTAAAAATATATTTGTAAAACCCTTTTCATAAAAAGGCTTTGCTGCCGAAGCATCAAATGAAAAGCTCTGATAAGGCGACTGAGATAGCGGACTTTTAGGAGTGTTTACAAGTATACTTTCTAAGGAGTAGATTGTTCCTGAGTACGATGGTAAAAAGTTACGGAATAGGTAGCAGCTATCCAAAACATCGGCAAGGGAACCCAACATGTTGCAGCTATCGGAATGCATATCGATATAAAAGTTGCTCATGCTTTCCATTAGGATAAAAACCACATGTGGCGGATTATTTTCAAGAAAATGGTTTTGAGGAGTGGTGGTGTAAAAGGTTTCAGCTGTTACACTATCGACCTTTAAACCATAAAAAGCACTTGCAGCATCCTCTATTGATTTGAATTTTAAGGACTTGAGCATCTTAGGGATATTGATGTCAATCCGGCTCCTTTGCCTATCAGTCCACGCAATTTTTGTGCTGAAAAGACCATTAACAGGCAAAGTGTTTACAAAAATATTTTTCGATATGATTGTATGCTGCCCATCAATCGAAGTAACGCCTATGTGTCCACGCATCCCCAGAAAGTATAAGCCCGAAATTGCAATCACAATTAATACTCGCAGCCAAATAGGCCTTAACTTTTTACTGAAGCTGTAACTTATGGGCTTATAAAGATGCACGAACAGCTTATTAAAAGCCCAAATCAACACTATAAACAACGCCAGGATTGGAATAACGGGATATTCTTTCCAAATGGAAACCAGAACAGCCCAGGTATCATCCTCAAAAAAACCAAAAATTATTACGCTAATCTTTGTGTAGTAGAACTTATAAAAGTAAAAGTTGATTACCTCAAACATCACCACTAAAATCAAAAGTGCAGTAGAGTAATACCTGAAAAACTTTGAAAAGTTCCCCACCCTATCGCTAAAAATCAATCTAACAAAAGCCAGTAACAAACATGGTAGCAGGGCAATAGTAAGCACTTTTAGATCGTACATTAAGCCCACGGTGAAAGCCCTAACAATATCGCCCGACAATCCACTAAGGTCGTTCCAATTAGCAAACGAAAACAGAAATATTAACCTCGAAATAAAAAGAATTAGTGCTCCAACCGCTAAGTTTTTTACTATCCAAAGAATAGCCTCAATAAAGCTATCGAAACCCGTTTTATTTGCCATACTAATCAAGCCTGTTATTTTCAAAAGCGGTATCAACTATAGCCTTAACGTTGGGCATGTCTTTAACGGAATTGCTAAAAAGGGCAAGGTATTCAATATTATAGCCCTTACCCCTGAGCGGTGCAAAGGTAATACTATTCAGGTAGATGTTATGCTGAGCAAAGCACTTTACCACGTTCTCAATTACAATCTCGTGAACCTTTTTATCCTTTACCACCCCATTTTTACCAATATTTTCCTTTCCCGCTTCAAACTGTGGCTTGATGAGCAAAACCATAAACCCATCGGGTTTAAGAAATTTCACTAACGATTGGGCTACCTGCGTAAGCGAAATGAACGAAAGGTCGGCGGTAATTACATCAACCCTAGTACCCAATGCCGATATATCCAAGGTTCGAATGTCAGTTTTTTCCAAAGAGCAGACCCGTGAATTGCTAATCAATTCTGGGTCTAACTGGTTGGTTCCAACATCAACAGCCCAAACAAACCTTGCACCATGCTTTAGGGCGCAATAGGTAAAGCCACCGGTTGAAGCCCCCACATCGAGCACCAGTTTATCTTGGAAGTTGAGCCCAAAATCGTCAATAGCCTTTTGAAGTTTAAGTTCCCCGCGGCTAAAAAAATCGTTGGGGTTAATGGAAAGCTGAATAGAGTCGGTTTCGGCTACCGCAAACGATGGTTTAGTAACCTTTTTCCCGTTCACCAGAACCTCGCCTGCGGTAATATGCGCTTTTGCGCGCTCGCGCGAGCGGCATAATCCTTTCTCCACCAAATATATGTCAAGCCTTACCATTCCCTGCCCTTGTCTTTTTTATTCGCCGAACCATAGCTTTAACCCCCGGAGTTGAATCGATTTGAATAAGCCTAAGGGTATTAGGCATCTCCTCGGCAATCCAAGCATAGTGATTTGATAGAATCCACAGAATTTCAAGGCAATGAACCCTAACTGCTACGGGAACATCGGTACTAAGCAACCAGCTATAGCAAGCCTCAATCAATCCCTCAACCTCGCTATTGCGCGCTTCAATCCATTCAGTAAGTTTATTTTGATTACCCTCCAACCATGTTTTGAACAGCTTGCAGAAATGGCGACGAACCGAGTTGTTTTGCAAACTGGGAATAACAGCCAGTAACCTATCGGCATGGGCATCTAAAAGCGAGGTATTATCCAATAAGCAGTTCTCCAGAACCCACGCTGCGTGGAAAGCCAACTGGCTATTTTTGGACATGCTTAGCTCAAGGAGTGTATCAGTTCCATTGGGTATGGCAGAAAAAAAAGATGCCAGCTGTTGCACTTCGCTTTTACGAAGTGCGTATTTTAGCCGTTCAGTTAGGTTATCGATTTCCATCAGCAAAAATTGCGAAACCACAAATTTAGTGTATGGCCAACAATTACGATATACTTGAACAGCTTTTTGATAAGGCAAAGAGCATAAACCCCTTTAGCGATGCGCATTTTACCTTTGGTGAAAAGTACGTGGCAGTTCAGAACGGACTGGGACAAATAGGTGTATGCGCCACATTAGGTAAAAAGGTAGACCACACAAACCTTGAAAATTTTGACATTGATAAAGCAGAATGCCGGGTTGCTGCTAACGCATTTGCCAACGCAACTCTAAACTACCTTGTAGAACCCGACGGGGTTAGTGATATTTTTGACACGGTTGATTTTAGCAAGCACACAAACCTGGTGATGATAGGCTACTTTGGCTCACTGGTTCAGAAGCTGCAAACAAAGGGTATCAAACCCCTGGTTTTCGACATCGACCAGCACGAAGCGCCAGTTCTCCCAATGGATAAACAGCACGAATACCTCACGGTTGCCGACTGTGTTATTCTCACCTCAACCAGCCTAAGCAATGGAACATTCAATGGGATAGTAAAAACCGTAAACCCCCAATGCTCCATATACATGCTTGGCCCCTCCACCCCGCTGGACGACCTGATGTTTACCATTCCACAGGTGAAGGGACTATTTGGCTCAATTTTCCCGCTCCATAGCACCGAAACCCTCAACCTCATAGCCCAGGGTTACGGTACCAGGGGCTTTATGCACACCATGCGGAAGGTTTACAGGGCAAGAAAATAACTATTACGAAAAAAACGCTTAGCTTTATATAGAAGCTAAGCGTTTAAGTTTATACTTGATATTTACCTATTACTGCAAAATCACCATCTCGTTAATCAAATTTTTAGCACCGGCATACTTATCGATAACAAAAAGCGCGTAGCGGATATCGAGCGAGATGTTACGGCAGTAGTTGGGGTCGAACATTACGTCGCTCATGGTGCTTTCCCAGCAGCGGTCAAAGTTTACACCGATAAGATTGCCTTCGGCATCGAGCACGGGACTACCGGAATTACCGCCAGTTGTATGGTTTGAGGCGATAAATGCAACCGGAACAGTTCCATTAACGGCATAGGGGCCAAAATCCTTTGCCTGGTAAAGCTCCATCAACCGTTTTGGCGGAACGTAATCGGGAACATCGCGCTGCTGCGATTTTTCGTAAATACCATCGATAGTGGTATAGTAGTCGTAAACCACACCATCGCGCGGGGCAAAACCGCCCACCTTGCCGTATGCAATACGGAGGGTAGAGTTGGCATCGGGGAAGAATCGCTTATCGGGTTGCATACGCATTAACCCTTCCACGTAGGTTCTATAGAGGATATCCAGGCTATCGGTAATTTCAAAGTAGCGTTTTTGCACATTCTTACGGTAAAGGTCTTCGAACTCAAAGTAGATGCTAAAGATTGGGTCGTTCAGGAACTCACGGGCATTGGTGCTATCAATGTCATTCAAAAGGGTTAAAACCCTTACGCTATCGGCAAAAGCTGTTTGGGAATAGATTTGCCTGGCCAACTCCCGCCAATTACCCGACTGCAGGATGAACTTACCCAAAAATTCAGGTTGAAGCTGTTGGGGAATACGCTCGTAGTAGGCCTGCATCATAGCAGCAAAAACCTCCCTGTCAACACTGAGCTCAAAGTCCTTGAAGAAATCGCGAACATAGTCCACTAGCTTATTACGCTGTTCAGCCAATTTCCCCTTATCAACACCGGGGTCAAGAGCCATGCTCAACAATCGTTCAAAACGCGATGCAAAGCTGAGCATTTCAACCCCATAAACCGCCTCGTTGCGGTAATCCACAACCAGTGACAGAGGAGCTAACTCAGCGTAAAGCCTATCAAAGGTTGGAAGTAACCAACCGTAACGCTCCTTAAGTTCAGGGTTTGTAGCCGCCCAAGCAGCAAACATACTCTCCTGCTCCTGCTTTTTGGAAACAGCATCTAACCTGCGCAACCCCATTGTTTCACCAATCCACTTTTTCCAGGCATTGGCCACTCGGGCATGCTTAGCCGCATACTTAATGGCAATAGTATCGTTTGACTCGGTAAACTTATTGAAAATTGAAAGGCGGATATCGCGCAGATTAATTTTATGGGGGTTGCTTTGGTCAATAAGCAACCTAACAGCATGGGAGGTAATAAACTGCTGAGTGCGGCCAGGAAAGCCGTAAACAAGGGTAAAATCGCCTTCGTTAACGCCTTTCATCGATATTTTGAAGAATTTTTTGGGTTTGTAGGGAACATTGCTTGGTGAGTATGGTGCTGGATTATTGTTCTTATCGGCGTAGATACGAAATAGCGAGAAATCGCCAGTATGGCGAGGCCAAACCCAGTTGTCGGTATCGCCACCAAACTTACCTATTGACTCAGGGGGTGTACCCACCAGGCGCACATCTTCAAACACCTGGTAAACAAACATGTAATACTGATTGCCATAGTAAAAAGGACGAATGCTAGCTTCGTAACCAATGCCTTCCTTTTCAGCTTTTGCAATTAGGCTATCGGCCACCTGCTGAATGCTCTTTGCCCTTTCCTGCTCGGTCATAGATGGGGCTATGTTTTTCAGGACTAAATTGGTTACATCGTCCATTCGCACAAGGAACCTCACCTTGAGACCCGGATTTGGCAATTCTTCGGCTTTACTCCTAGCCCAAAAGCCGTTGGCTAAAAGGTTGTTCTCAACCGTTGAGTGCGATTGTATTTCAGGGTATCCACAATGATGATTTGTAATCAGAAGTCCCTCAGCCGAGATAAGTTCACCGGTGCAGCCCCCGCCAAACTGAACTATGGCATCCTTAAGGCTTGCCTTATTTACGCTATAAAGGTCCTCAGCAGTAAGCTTAAAGCCCATTCGTTGCATCTCGGCAATATTTTTACCAATAAGCATTGGTATCCACATGCCCTCATCGGCCATTCCCCTGAAAGTAAGGGACAAAGCAAGCAGTATTAACAAAAATGATTTTCTCATAGCTATTCGGATTTTTCTACTTTGACAGTGAATTGATAAAAGAGATTAATTGCGAGTGCAGCGTATGAATGGGTAACCCCATTACGTTAAAGTATGAACCATCGATGCGTTCAACCCCCACGTATCCAATCCACTCCTGCACCCCATAAGCTCCAGCCTTATCGTATGGTTTATACCTATTGATGTAATAATCTATCTCCTCCATACTTAAGCGTTTGAAATGAACCTCGGTAGCAGCATCAAAAACCCTCTCAGAATTTTTAGATTTAAGGCACACGCCGGTAATAACCGTATGCGACTTATTGGACAAAGCGCTTAGTATTCGACGGGCATCGGATTCATCCTTTGGCTTGCCAAGGATTTGGTTGCAGCAAATAACAATTGTATCGCAGGTGATAAGGATTGTGCTATCATCGAGCCTATCGGCTAAGTGGGCAGCTTTTTGCTTTGCGAGGTAAACCGGCACATCGGCCAAAGGCAGGTTGGCAGGGAATGGCTCCTCATCGTCGTGATTTGTATCCCAAATCTCAAATTCCACATCAAGCCCTTTAAGCAGTTCACGCCTCCTAGGCGATTTAGATGCCAGAACTAGTCGTTTCCCCTGGAGCAATTCATGTAGCAACATCAATAAAAAAGCTTTACAGGTTTACTATAAAACGGAAAATGAGTGTGTAAATCAGCCCTAATAGCATAATAATCTTGCATAGCGAACTTGCCCTATGGTAATCCTTTTTGGACGATGCAAGCAATACGCTAAAAATCAAAATAAAAATGGGGATTACTATGAATATCACCAGGTAAACTAACGAAACATAATCGAAAGGCTTAACTGAAAGTTTAAAAAGATATGCCGAAAAGGCAACTAACAGGGCAATCAGGGTTAACGACAACACTGTAGCAATAATCAATTTTGAAGTTTTGACCCCAAAGTGAACGGGTATTGTGTTTCGCCCAAGCGATGTATCGCCTTCAAAATCTTCAATATCCTTAATAATTTCACGAGCAAGAGTAAGCATAAAGGCAAAAAAGGCATACCCCCCAACCCAGTAAACAATCACCTTCATGTTAAGCTGGTAAATGAAAATGATATCGCTGAAGGTTCCAAGCAAGGGGAACTCAAAAATCAGGGGGATGAGCGGAACCATTGCGGTTAAAAACGCAACCACCAGGTTGCCCACAAACAGCTGACGCTTATAGGTAGTTGAGTAAAACCAAAGTACACCGGCAGTAAGGAAGAATAGTAACGAAAACACTGGTCTTCCCACACGAAACGAAACTACCGTGCCCAGAAAAATCCCGAGAATGGTAAGCACTAAATGGAAAGCAATTGCTCCCCGGCGGGTTACCTGTTTTCCAACAACCACCGTTTCGGGGCGATTAATCAGATCGGCTTTAGTATCAAAGTAATCGTTTATAACGTATCCACCGGCTGTAACCAGCATGGTTGCCAGGACTAAGGCTACAAAATACCAAATTGGCATCTGTAATTCTAATCCGTAACCTGAAAGTATGGTTTGTATAATCATATATCTAACCAGCACCATGGTTGCTGCAATAATCAGCAAGTTCTTGAACCGGACTAATCGAAAGTATTTAAGCATATCACAAATGTTTTTTACTGTAACCCGCTTGCGGATGGGCCCCATTTTCCATTGACCCTTAACACCTGCTCAATTACATCGCGCACACAGCCCTTGCCTCCTGCAAAACTCGAAATGTAGGCTGAAATTTGCTGTATTTCAGGTGCTGCATCCCTTGGGCAGGTTGGTATTCCTACTCGTTTCAGAGCCTCAAAATCGGGTAAATCGTCGCCCATGTAAAGTATATCGGAGAGTTCAAGCCCATACTTAAACCGAAAATCCTCAAGGGCTTCAATTTTATCGGTAGTACCAAGGTAGATATCGGTTACACCTAATCCCTGAAAGCGTTGGCGAACCGCCTCGGACTTGCCTCCGGAAATGATAGCCACCGGAAAACCACGTTCTATAGCAACATGAACAGCATAGCCATCGCGTGTGTTGGATGTTCTAAGTAGTTCACCCGATGGGTGAATGATAATTGTACCATCGGTAAACACCCCATCAACATCAAAGGCAAATGCCTTGACATGACTAAGTAATTCCTTAAAATTCTTTTTACCCACCATAAAGAAAGATTAAGCCTATGTACGGTTTTTTAACCCTTTGTCACTTTCTGACAATTTTTGAATGCTCAAAGATAGCTCATTGTACAAATCGGCCAAGCCAAATGCTTTCAACATCTGAGCATGGCGCTCCATGGTTTGAATATCGTTACGTACAGCGGGTCCGGTTTGGTAAAGTGCCGGATTCCCCTCAAAAGCCTTGCGAATGGTTTCCTCCACAAGAGGTTTAACAACCTCAAAACTAATCTGATGCTCCGTGGTTAATTGGTATGCCAAAGCCAACATGTGGTTGGTAAAATTACATGCAAAAACACCTGAAAGGTGTAGCCACCTTCGCTGCTCTGAACTCATGGGAACAATAGTTCCCGATAGTTTTGAGGCAAACTGCTCCAGGGTAGCGTAGCATTCATCGTTACTTGCCTCAAGGCAAATAGGAATATTACTGAAGGGAACTATCCTACTCCGCGAAAAGGTTTGAAAAGGGTAAAAAACGCCAACCCCCTTAGCCCTCAACCCCTCAAAAACCGACATGGGAGTACTACCGCTAGTATGAACAACACAACCCTTTAGCTCTGGCAAAACAGATACAATACTGGCAGTAACATCATCGGGAAGAGCAACAATATAGATACTCGCACTGGTTTTCAAACGCTCAAGTTTGCAAATTGGCTCAGTCCCAACAAGGTTTGCTAATTTACTTGCACTCTCCATGGTTCTGGAGTAAACCTGAAGGATAGGAAACCCTGCATTGTTTACCGCAACAGCCAGCGAGGTTGCCAAATTGCCCGCACCAAGCAGTACCACATCGTGTATCATGGCGTAGATGTAATTTGAGGCATAAAGGTAAGAAAGAAAAATGAAAAGAAGTCCGCGAAACGTGAAAAGAAGAATTGAGAATATGATGGAGTTAGAGGAAGTTAGAGGAAAAGTGAAAAGTGAAAAGTGAAAAGTGAAAAGTGAATAGTAAACCCAACGAGGATGGGGTGGAATGAGTCGGAATGAGTCGGAATGCTCTGAATCCTCGGAATGCTCGGAATGCTCGGAATGCTCGGAATGATTGGGAATGATTGGGAATGGATACTCTTTAACTATCAACCATCAACTATCAACTACCAACTATCAACCAACAACTATCAACTACCAACTAAACCTTAAACTCCCAGCATGCTCTTTACCATAGTCACCAACCTTTCGCCATTTATTGGCTTAGTGATGTAGGCATCACAGCCTACCTCTACGGCCTTTTTCTCATCGTCAACCATGGCAAAGGCTGTTTCGGCAATAATTTTTGTGTGTGGATTTTTAGATTTTATCTGCTTTGTGACCTCAAACCCGTTCAGCTTGGGCATTTTAATATCCATAAGGATAAGGTCAACATCGGTGTTTTGCTCAAAAAGGGTAAGGGCTTCCTCACCATCGCGGGCAATAATGAAATCCGCTTCAATGTTTTTTAGGTAATTAGTAAGCAGTATTACCGAAATATTATCGTCGTCAGCTATCAGTATCTTAAACCTTCTGGAGTTTTCCATCCCCCTAATTTTACTCAGACGTTCATTCTAAAGCGCAAAGTTAAAACGCTTTAAATTAATACACAACTAATTGTTCTTAAACATAAAAAAACCGCAGCAAGGCTGCGGCTAAATAATCAATGGCATACTAGTAATTATCGGCTTTTTCCTCAAAGTATGCCTGAGGATGATTACAAACAGGGCAATTCTTTAGAGCCTTTTTCCCTTTATGAACATAACCGCATTTACGACAAACCCATTCAATTTCCTCCTCGCGCTCAAAAACAGTTCCGCTCTCAACCCGTTCAAGCAGTTTGCGGTAACGCTCCTCATGTTCTTTTTCAACCTTTGCAATCAATTTAAAAGCCGTAGCGATCTTTGGGAAACCCTCTTCCTCGGCTATCTTGGCAAATTCAGGGTATAGGCTTGACCACTCCTCGTTTTCACCCATGGCTGCAGCTTTTAAGTTCTCGGCAGTAGTGCCAATAACACCTGCAGGGTAACTAGCAGTTATTTCAACCATGCCACCCTCAAGGAATTTGAAAAACTGTTTGGCATGTTGCTCTTCCTGCATGGCGGTTATCATGAACAACTCGGCTATTTGTTCATAGCCTTCCTCCTTGGCAACCTTTGAGAAAAAGGTGTACCGGTTCTTTGCTTGCGATTCACCGGCAAAAGCCTTTAGTAGGTTCTGTTCGGTTTTTGTTCCCTTTATGCTCTTTTCCATTGCTATTACTGGTTTAAGTTTATAGTTTTGCTAAAATACGCAAAAAACACCAATAAACCATTGTTTAGAATAATTCTAAAGTTACCTTTGTAGTGTTATTCCGTTAACAATTGTGATGGTGAAAATTACTAGAAGACTGCTTGTATCGATATTCCTGGCGATTATAGCCCTGGGGAATATTCTTATTTACAGCAGCTACAGCCACGTTCACCGAATTAACGGGCAATTGGTAGTCCACTCACACCCATACGATACACAATCCGATAAGCAGCCCGTTAAAAACCATAAGCATACCTTATCGGAAATTGTATTGCTTGCCCAGGCAAAACAATTCGAGGAAAGCTCACAAAGCCTGGTTTCTAATCCCGAAATTGCTGTTACCCGAATACACCTAAAAACAGCAGTACACCACCTTCAAGTAGCATTACAGTTTAAGCCTAATAGGGCACCCCCGTTTGTATAAATAACCACAATGTAAAACCATCAGTAAACCTGAAACCATATGGGTTTCTATGCTGATGCTAGCAATGCATCGGCTTGCATGGTTATAGAGATCAAATCAGCATTAACTTCGTTAATTTTTTTCAGCATGAAAAAGTATTTACCAATACTATTGGTATTCATATACATCAATCATATCGCACTAAGGGCAAATGAACTATCGGAAGTTTGCAAGTTAAACGGAACAGTTATAAGCAATGGTAAAGCCCTACCCTTTGCAAATGTCATTGTTAAAGGCACTACAATAGGGACTGTAACCGACGAAGCGGGTAGCTTCGCACTTTGCGACCTGAAAAAGGGAACTTATACCATTACTGTTAGCGCAGTGGGGTTTAAAACCGCCGAAATCAAGATTGATATTGATGAAACCGACAGGAAAACCGTGGAAATTGAATTGCAGGAGGACCTCTTACACCTTGATGAGGTTGTAGTTTCGGCCGACAGAGGTATGCTTAAGCGTACCCAAGCCCCAGTAATGGTAAACACCATTGCACCTGCACTTTTCGCTTCAACACAATCGGTTGTGGTTGGTGAGGCCCTAAACTTTATGCCAGGCCTAAGGCTTGAGAACGATTGCCAGAACTGCGGGTTCAACCAGGTGCGCATGAATGGCATGGAGGGCCCCTACAGCCAAATACTCATCAATAGTCGGCCAATTTTTAGCGGGCTGGCAGGCGTTTACGGGCTGGAACTGCTCCCTGCAAACATGATTGATCGTGTTGAGGTTGTGCGTGGGGGTGGATCGGTGCTTTACGGAAGCAATGCTATAGCCGGAACAATAAACATCATTTTAAAAGATGCCAGCATAAACTCCTATGAGGTTGGGGCATCGGGTTCGCTGATTGGAACTGGGATGGCACGTTCAAACGGGCCTATAAGCGACTATACCGTTAACTTTAACAACACATTTGTTGCTACAAACAACCGTACAGGCATAACCATTTACGGGTTTACTCGCGACAGGAACATGTTCGATGCCAATGGCGATGGTTACTCGGAACTTGCTCCCATGAGCAACGTAAGCCTTGGCACCCGATTCTGGCAACGCATTGGCGAGAGAGGTAAAATTAGCGCCGACATTTTCACTATTCGGGAGAAACGCGATGGTGGAAACAAGCAGGATTACCCGTTGCACGAACGCGATGTAGCCGAAGCTGTTAAGCACGACATGCGTGCAGGTTCGCTAATCTTTGAGCGTTACTTCAGGCAATTCGACTTACTCTCGATCTTTGCCTCGGCACAGTACCTGAACCGCGACTCATACTATGGGGCAAACCAGTCGCTGAGCAGCTACGGTAACTCATTCGATTTTACCTATAACACCGGGGCACAGTACAAGGCCATTATTGGGCTATCGACCCTGACCGCTGGAGTTGAACTTACCGGCAGCAACCTTAACGACACCAAGCTGGCTTACCGCGATTTAAACAGCCCCATCTTTGATATTGACCCAATAACGGGCGATACGTTAGGAGTAAGTTTCCCGCAGGTTAAAAACACAACCGTTTCGGACCAATCACTTTTGACATCGGGAATTTTTGCCCAGCACGACATGGGGATTGGGAAATGGAAAACTTCGGTTGGTTTGAGGGCTGAACAGTACCGCATTGAAGATTTTGCCCATCCGGAAAATGGAATAAAAAAAGGATTGGTGCTTGTGCCACGGCTGAGCATTATGTACAATGCGCTTCCGTGGATACAGACCAGAGTATCCTACTCACAGGGCTACCGTGCTCCACAGATCTTTGATGAAGACTTGCATGTGGAAACCTCCGGTGCCCGTCAGGTAATCAACAGGAACGACCCAAACCTACGGCAGGAAACCAGCCACAGCTTTATGTTCTCAGCTGATGCAAACCGGGAAATGGGGAACTTTTTTATCGGTTTTTTGGCTGAGATATTTTATACACGACTACAAAATCCATTCTATAACGAGATAGGCGCACCCGACGAAAACGGAACGGTAATTTACACCCGTCGCAATGCCACCGATGGTGCAGCGGTTAAGGGGATAAACCTTGAAACCAAAATCAAATCGTTTAAGGACTTTTCACTTACCGCGGGTTTTACCCTACAGGAATCGCTTTACGATACCCCCCAGGAGTTTAACACGCGTGAGTTCTTTCGTACTCCCAGGCAATATGGCTACCTAATGCTCGACTGGGACTTTGTAAGGGATTTATGCCTATCGGTATCGGGCACATATACAGGCCCAATGCTTGCTCCCTACTTTGGGCCAAACACCAATCCCGATGTAGGGGAACTCCGCTCAACTCCTGACTTTTATGATGTAGGGGTAAAGCTAACCTATAACATCAAGCTCGAGGGTAAAACGCTTCAGCTATTCGGTGGGGTAAAGAATATTTTCAACTCCTACCAAAAGGATTTTGATGTGGGTATTGATAGGGATCCATCGTACATTTACGGCCCCACATCGCCACGAACAGTTTACTTTGGAATAAAGTTTGGAAACATTATACGGTAAAGCAAAAACCCCTGCATTTGCAGGGGTTTGGTTTTTACTGAACAGCCACAAGCGCGTTAATTGAACCCCAACCAAAGTCGGGATGTCGATTAGGGTAAAACGAAGCTGACTGCTTCATTTTATTTAATACTTGATCACGCGACCAGGTAGGATTCCTTGCCCATATAAGGGCTGCAATTCCAGCAGTAGTAGCAGTTGAAACAGAAGAACCACCAACATATGACCGAGTACCTTCATAATAACCTAAGCAAACCGAGGTTCTATTACTATCATTGGAACGCTGCATAATTACAGTAAAATCAATCTTACTACCTTTATGGCAAACCTCGCATTCAGTGTAACCAACACCATCGGTAATACCTGTAACAGCGACAGTTTCATCCATATTCGCTGGAAAAATCACACCTGCCCAATTAGTGAATGAGGTTGATGTACCACCGGCTGCAATAATTAGTTTCCCTTTAGAATACGCATATTTTACCGCATCACTTACATTGCCAATAGTGAAAATATGACCTATAGACATCGAAATTATCTTAACATCAGATCGATTAGCCAATTCCGTAAGAGCTTGAGATACACCACGTTTTTCGTGATAACCATCAATTATTACATCTCCTGTACCTCTGTAGGATACCAAGTTGCAATTATAAGCCACACCAACTGGCATCCCTATGTTATTTCGTGGAGCAGCAATTGTAGCAGCCATAGATGTACCGTGGCTACATTTATCGTCGGGGCCATCGGTTTTGGTTTCCCAAGGCCAGATAGAGTTTACGAAAGTACCATACTTCTGTATAAAACGCCCTGATGAGTACCCTTGGTTAAAACTACTTCCCAGTAAAGGCTGGTCAGGCGAAACGCCTGTATCAATTAGCCCAACCGTAATTCCCTTGCCAGTGCTATAACTCCATGCCTGAGGGATATTATGCTTATAGAATGTCCAAGAAACCTGAGTGTTTGGTTCTACGACTAGGTAATCGGCACTGTTAATTGTCGATGGTGTCTTATCGCATCCCGAAGAACTCTTTGCCCCCTCGTTATCGTAAAAATAACGATAGCCCGAAGGCTCAAGGTAGCGTACATTTGGATTGTACTTTAAAGCCAATACGGTTTCCATTTTATTAACCCTTAGGTCGATATAATTTAATATTTTGGGGTCATGAATCACAAACGTGTCGGCATCCGACTTGGCATTAAGCATGCCATCGCTTTCAATGCTTTCTGCAATATTAATAATCTCGTTTTTAGCTTCAATTACCTTAGCATCCTTTGTTTCGGAATAAGGCGTATCAGCATACCCTACAGTCAAAATACCTTGCCCATGCTGTAGAGCACTCCAAAGTACAAAAGCATCAACCTGACTCCAATTAAAAGAACCTTTTTCCATCAATTCCTTGTCAATTATGGCATTGATTTGTTGCTGTGAAAGTGGTTCAAGAGCAATGTTGTCGTCTTGTACCATGTTTTCATTTTCTTTGGTGCATGCAAATTGTGTAAACACCAACAATAGAATCAGATAAAATTTTGTTTTTCTCATGGTTTTGTTTATGTTTAGGTTGTTTAGTTGCTTGAATTTATGCAATTTAACAAAATAACTATTAAGTCAATATCGTCGATTCATTTATGACGACATACAACCAATTTAAACCGAAAAACAGCAGGAAAGTAACGACTAACTCCCTGTTGTCACTACTATTAACCGTTGAGTTCCATCCATCTTCACATCTAACGGCTTGGAGAATCGCACATGGCGGAAAAATGTTGTTTCATTAACCGCAGGTAGGCTATCGAGCAGTTCCCAATCGATACGGGAGAACGAGTCGCCATTGGGGACAGAGCAGTAGCCCACATTCATTGAGATAACGTTGTGAAAGAAGTGTGAGCCGTACGAGGCATCGAGAGGGAAATCCTCAAAGCTGGTCTCCACAATGACCTTGGCATTGCAAATTTGCGACCAGGCAACCGGAATACCTATCCACCTGTCGCGAGTTCCCCATCGACCTGGCCCTATAAGGATATACTTACGCCCTTCGTCCTCAAGTGTATTGTTGAGCCATTCCACCTCACTAGCCATTTCCAAAGTCATTGCCTTATTGAATGCCTCGCGGCGGATATATACAATATCCTCAATATTTGTCAGGTGTCCATTCCCCATTGCATTATTGGAGAGCAAAATGGCTTCAGCGCGATCAATAGTGTTAATATCGAGCCTATATTCCTGAGCGCTTGCCATTAGCGGCTTAATCTGAAGCAGGAAGAACGATGACCTAAAGTTAGCGTCGCGGTTAAGGTCAACAGCAAACTCAATCTCGCAGGGAGCCCCAAGAGCTTCCTCAACAATATCGAGTATAACATCTATAGTTTGGGAAAGGGGTACGTAGTTATACTTTAGGATATTGGCAAAGTTTACCACCCTTGGCCCCGATTGCCCTATACCCGGAATGAGCGAAGAGTTTTCGGAGCTGTAAACCGAAGCGCAATGCTTAAGCGTACCATGCCGCTCGGCATCGTATAGGTCGAGGCGGGCAAGTCCTGCTTCATCGCCGGTTAGCAAGTCGTAATCGCACTTACTGAGGTCAACTGCCAGAAAATCGACCTGTGAATTTTTTATCAGGTCCTCCATGGTATAGTTGACCAACGTTGGGTATTTTGGGCAAAACCGGTATGAGCGGCCTCCCTCCACCACGTGTTTCCCCAAACCTATGGCAATGTTGGCAAATCCATCGTCGGGGTTGATATGCCCAAACGGGTAGTAGTTATGCGATTGGGCTACCCCACTGATGTGTGGATAGTAGTAGTTCTCAAACTTATTGCCCACAACCTCCTGAATGATAACGGCCATTTTCTCATCCTCTACCCTAAGGTTCATGGCTTTAATATAAGCCCTTGCCGTTGGGGAAAATACCGATGCGTAAACCAGCTTAATGGCATTCATCAGGCGCTGTAGCCTGACGCTCCTGTCAGGATGAGCATTTGGGATAAGGTAGGTTTCAAATACCCCGGCAAAGGGCTGCATGATTGAATCCTCAAGCATACCCGATGAACGCACAGCCAGCGGCCTGTAGTAAATCTGCAAGAGCCTGTCGAGCCTAAGCTTTAGCTGATCCGATAGCTCGGCCTTTATAAAATGCCTTTGCAGCTCCTCAAAGCTTTTGCATGCAAACACCTTATCGTATAGCCCATTGCGTGCCATGAAGCACTCAAACTCGTTGGTGCCAATTATTGAAGTTCGGGGTGTAAGCAGGTTGATATTGGGCGTATACTGCGAAATATCGAAGGTGTAGAGCAGGGTATTGATAAAAGCAAGCCCTCGACCTTTGCCCCCAACCGAACCATCGGCAAGGCTAACAATATTGCTGGAATCAACCTCCCAGTTGGTATCAAAACCTACAATCTTTCCCCGTCGCTTCTCCTGGCGGTATTTTTTCAGGGTGCTAAGCAGGTACTCCCGGATCTCGGCTGGGCCGGAAAAATCGTCAATCTTTGACGGGTGGATGATACGGGCCACCTGTATCTCGCCTCGTGCCGAGAGCCACATGGAGAAGTGGTTTTTTTGGGCATGGTAAAGTAAGCTATCATCGGGTATGATACGCAGCGCGCGTTCAAACTCCTCCATGGTTGTTGCAATGGCAATGGGATTCCCAGCCTCGTCCTTAAAAACAAAATCGCCAAAACCAAGATAGTTGCTCAAAAAACTTTTAATATCGTTGAGCAAACTCTCCGAGTTTTTGTCCAGAAAAGCAACTTTTAGCTTATGGGCAATGGCCTCGTTCGATTTTTCGAACGATTGAAGGATTATTGGCAAATCGGGGAGCATCTTACGGGCATGCTCAACCAACCGGACACCGGCATTTTCGTCGAGTCTTCCATCGCGGAAAAACTTTACATCGGAAATCATGCAAAGCATGTAATCCTTGTAACGGGTGAAAAGGTCAATGGCCTCCTCGTATGTGCCAGCCAAAAGAATTTTTGGACGAATTCGGATACGCAGCACCTTGTAAAGATCATCGGTGCTTACGTCCTCAATAACCCGCTTGGTTTGGTCTAACACCGAGCCATACAGTAGTGGCAGGTATCGCGAGTAGTATTTTGGGGAATCCTCAACCAGCAAAATAACGCGCGTTAAGGCTATTCGGGTATCGTTTTCAATATTGGCGCGGTCCTCAAGCAGCTTTATCATTGAGAAAAATATCTTGGGCTCGCCATTCCATACAAAAATTCTATCGACCCCCTCAATGGTGTTGGGGTTTTTCTCAATCTCATTAACAATAATGCTGTTGTTAACAAGCAGGTATAGGGGAATGTGCTTGTACTCGCCCTTAATACGTGAAGCCATACGTAAGGGGGTAACCGTATCGGCCCCCATCATGATAATGATAAGGTTAAAGTATCGCTCCTCGAGCTTCTCCAGGGCTTCGTCGAGTGTTGATACCCCTGTAATACGAGGCACGCTTGAGAGGCTCAACTTGGAATACTCGCCAAGTATGTTATCGGTTAGCCTATCCTCACGCTCAATGCTGTATGCATCGTAAAGGGTGGAGATAAGCAATATTTCGTGAACCTTAAAGGGCATCAGGTCGTGGTAAATATCCCTATCGGCATTATGCTGGTTTATAAACCGTTGCAGCAGCCTTTTGCTTTGGGGTTCAGCAAACTCGGGCTTACGTTTGGCCTGTGTTTTTTCCTTTAAAACATCGCGACCCTTTATACTGTTGATGTAACCTTCAATAATGTTGGCAATATTATTAAGCAGGTCGCGTTCTTCCTTCAGGAAAGGCCCTTCAAACTCATCGGGGAACTGTTTGGTATAAAAAATCTCAATTGCCCCAAAAACACCGTCGATGCTTTCAAAACCCTGACGTTGGCACCATGGGGTTTCCTTAAATCCAAAGGTTTGGAACTCATATTGCCCGTATTTTATTCGGGCAACAGTGTGTTCCGGATACTGCCAGGCATCGGGTAAAACAAAACAAACCCTGTGGAGGGTCTCAGGAATTGGCCTGTTTTCCTTGGTAATATTGATAACGCTATTGATGGCATTCAACTCCTTTAACCGTTCCTTGCTTTGAGCAAGAAGGCGGTAAAACTCCTCGGGATTTGGCTTGCTGTTATTCATCGTATCCAACTTTTATTTTTATCCTTTACCCTTTACACTTTATCCTTTATTCTTTATCCTTTATCCTTGAACTTTTAACCTCGAACCTCGAACCTTTATCCTTCGTAAAAACAGGTGGTATTGCATATCGTTCTATCCCGTTTAACGGTTCACGGTTCACGATTCACGTTTTAGCCTTTATCCTTCAAATTCAACCTGTAATTTAGGTATACCAGGCAATAAAGTCAAATTATTTAGGCAAAATAAGAAATACTCGTAATCGGCCTCCGTGTTTCACGTAGAAGACACTTCCGTAATTCGCTGTTTTTTAATCACATCTATTTACATCGCTTAAAAAAGGTCTTAATTTTCCGTTCAGATTTTCATGTTTAACCAACCAAACTAATACAATATGAAAAACGTTGCTTTACAGGAAAAAGTGAACAACTTTATGGCAGGCTTAATTGCCCGCAACCCTAATGAGCCCGAGTTCCATCAGGCTGCCCGCGAGGTAATTGAGAGCATAATGCCCTACATTGATGAGAATCCAATTTACCAGGATGAAAAAATCCTTGAGCGCATCACCGAACCAGAGCGAATAGTAATTTTTAGGGTTCCCTGGATTGACGACAAGGGCAACATTCAGGTTAACCGGGGTTACCGTATTGAGATGAACAGCGCCATTGGCCCCTACAAGGGCGGATTGCGTTTCCACCCCACGGTAAATTTGAGTATTCTGAAGTTTTTAGCATTTGAGCAGGTTTTCAAGAATAGCCTAACATCGTTACCAATGGGTGGCGGCAAGGGTGGCTCCGATTTCGACCCCAAGGGGAAGAGCGACAAGGAAGTAATGCGTTTCTGCCAAAGCTTTATGACCGAGCTATACCGCCACATTGGCCCCGACACCGACGTACCTGCAGGTGATATCGGCGTAGGTGGACGTGAGATTGGCTACCTGTTTGGCCAGTACAAGCGCATAGTGAATGAGTTTACCGGTGTGCTCACAGGCAAGGGTTTAAAGTGGGGCGGTTCACTCATTCGCCCTGAGGCTACCGGTTACGGCAACGTTTACTTTGCACAGGAAATGCTTAAAACCCGCGGCGAAAGCTTTAAGGATAAAATTGTTGCTGTTTCGGGTTCAGGCAATGTTGCCCAGTATACCGTTGAAAAGGTTAACGAACTTGGAGGCAAGGTTGTTACCCTTTCCGATTCCGATGGATTTATCTACGATCCTAAGGGAATTGACAATGAGAAACTAAAATTTGTGATGTGGCTGAAGAACGAGAAACGCGGCCGTATTAAGGAGTATGCCGAAAAGTATGGCTGCGACTACTTCCCAGCAGAACGCCCATGGGGTATTAAATGCGATATTGCATTGCCATCGGCCACTCAGAACGAAATTAACGGCGAGGAGGCAAGAACGCTTGTTCGTAACGGTTGCTTCTGTGTATCGGAAGGAGCCAACATGCCTTCAACCCCCGAGGCTGTGGATGTTTTCCTAAACGCCAAAATTCTTTACGGCCCGGGTAAAGCCGCCAATGCTGGTGGTGTAGCCACCTCGGGGCTTGAGATGTCGCAAAACTCGCTTCGCATGTCATGGACACGCGAGGAGGTTGATCAACGCCTGCACCAAATCATGATAAACATCCATGAAACATGCCGTAAATACGGAACCAAGGAGGATGGATTTATCAACTACGTTGATGGCGCTAACATCGGTGGTTTTGTTAAAGTTGCCGATGCCATGATTGCTCAGGGTGTAGTTTAATTGATTTGAGATGAAAACTATTTGCGCTAACTTATAGTTTTGTAACAAACGGAGCATGAGGCCCATTGCCTTGTGCTCCGTTTTTCGCTTTGAAAAACATCCCCTTTTATTGCCCATGAATATAACAATCAAACCAAAAAAGTCTTTTTTTTGTATTGAGTAATCAATATGTTTTCATATCAACCTAAAACATTGAATTTCTAATCATTCTTAACCATGCGAGTTCAACGTATACTCACAAAACCAGCAAGTAGCATTCCTGCCGATGAAGTCGATTTAGCGCTGATTGAGCCACTTATCAAAAAGTATAAGGGGAAAAAAGGAAATTTAATCCCATTGCTACAAGGGGTGCAGTCCATTTACGGCTATATTCCCCGCTCTGCCTTTGAACTAATTGCCCATGAAACCGGCTTAACCCTGAGCGATATGTATGGTGTGGCTACATTCTACGCACAATTTCGCCTATCGCCGGTTGGTAAGCATATCATTAAGGTTTGCCATGGCACTGCATGCCACGTTCAGGGCGCCGATGCCATTTCAACAGCCCTGAAAGAGGCCCTTAAGGTAAACGACGGTGAAACCACACCCGATAAGCTATTTACGCTCGAAACAGTAGCCTGCTTAGGATGCTGTTCGCTTGCACCGGTAATGATGATTGATGAAGAAACCTACGGAAAGCTTACCGGTAGCTCAGCTGTGAAAATAGTTAAGGACATTAAGATAAAGGAAACTCAAGATAAAGGTGAGTAACCTACAAGTTACATCAACCTTTAAAAACAATATAACGCATAATAAAAATGGCTGAAACAAAAGTTATTGTTGGCTTAGGTAGTTGCGGAATTGCAGCCGGAGCCAACAAGGTTTACAATAGGTTAAAAGCTCTAAAGGAAGCCGATAATTTGGACTTTGAGCTGGCAAAAACCAGCTGTATTGGCATGTGTTTTCGCGAACCACTTGTTGAGGTGGTAGATGAGAATGGATCAATGATTTATGGAGATGTTGATGAGGACAAGGCCATTGAAATTATACAGCAACACGTTTTGGGACACAATCCCATTAAGGAGTATGTGGTAAAAACCGATTTATTCCCCACTCCTGATCAATCGTATTTTGACGGCCAGGTCAAGATTGCGCTGAGGAATTGTGGTTATATTGACCCCGAGAATATCCACGAATACGAGGCACGAGGTGGTTATCAGGCATTAAGAAAGATTGCAAACGAAGCCCTTTCGCCTGAGCAAATCATTCAAACCATTATTGACTCAGGCCTACGTGGCCGTGGTGGTGGAGGTTTTCCAACCGGCATGAAATGGCGCTTTGCCCGCGCCAATCAATCGGAAGAGAAGTACATCATTTGCAACGCCGATGAGGGCGACCCAGGCGCATTCATGGATCGTTCACTGCTCGAAGGCGACCCCCATGCAGTGCTTGAAGGGATGATAATTGGCGCATACGCTATAGGCGCCACCGAGGGGGTAATTTACTGCCGTGCAGAGTATCCATTGGCCATTAAAAGGCTAAATATTGCTTTGGCTCAGGCTCGTGAGCATGGCTACCTGGGTAAAAACATCATGGGAATCAAAGGTTTCAATTTCGATATCTACATTAAGGAGGGTGCCGGAGCTTTTGTTTGCGGCGAGGAAACAGCCCTTATGGCTTCCATTGAAGGGAAAAGGGGTATGCCATCAAAACGTCCTCCTTTCCCTGCTGAGAAAGGTCTTTGGCAAAAACCATCGAATATAAACAACGTGGAGACCTACGCCAATGTACCTTACATTGTTGCAAACGGAGCCGAGTCGTATAATAAGTATGGCACCGAAAAGAGCAAGGGAACTAAGGTATTTGCCCTAACAGGCAAAATAAAACACGGCGGACTTGTTGAAGTACCCATGGGAACGCCGCTGCGCGATATTATCTACAAGCTTGGCGGTGGCATACAAAACGATAAAAAGTTCAAGGCTGTTCAGCTTGGAGGCCCTTCGGGCGGTTGTATTCCCGAGCATCTTATCGACATTCAGGTCGATTATGAACAGGTTACCGCAACCGGAGCCATCATGGGTTCTGGCGGCATGGTAGTGATGGACGAAACCACCTGCATGGTTGATGTGGCAAGGTTTTTCCTTGATTTCACCCAAAAGGAGTCGTGCGGCAAGTGTACCTTCTGCCGCATTGGCACCAAACGAATGCTGGAGATTCTCACCCGCATCACCGAGGGCGAAGGCCAGGAAGGCGATATTGAAAAACTTGAGGAATTAGCCCTGCAGGTAAGGGAGAGTTCTCTGTGCGGCTTGGGTCAAACAGCACCTAACCCTGTACTTACCACAATCAAGTATTTCCGGCACGAGTATGAGGCTCACATCCGCGATAAGAAATGCCCAGCCCACAGCTGCAAGAAACTACTTACCTATGAGATTGACCCCAACAAGTGTACCGGATGTACCGTTTGTGCCGTAAAATGCCCGGTTAAAGCCATTGATGGCGAACGGAAAAAAGTTCACCACATTAATCAGGATATTTGCATTAAATGCGGCGATTGCTACAACAGCTGCCGTTTCGATGCTATTACCAAAAGTTAACCAAACGTTGATGATTAAACGCATTAAATTGATTTGAAATGAGCGAATTGGTCAATATAGTTCTAAACGGTAAAAATATAACCGCAAGCAAAGGCGAGTATATTCTTGATGTTGCCCGCCGTCATGGCATCGAAATTCCTACCCTTTGCAACGACCCAAGGCTTGAGCCCTACTCTTCGTGCTATGTTTGCGTGGTTGAAATTGAGGGTCAACGGAATCTCCAGCCCTCATGCTCCACCAGGGTTGCCGAAGGCATGAAAATAAACACTGACAACGAGAGGGTTTATAAGGCGCGAAAGACAGCGCTCGACCTAATAATGAGCAACCACTACGCCGACTGTGTTGCGCCCTGTCGCGAACGCTGCCCGGCTGGTGTTGATGTTCAGGGCTATATCTCGCTGATTGAGAAAGGACTTTACAGTGAGGCCATTGGTTTAATCAAACAGGTTAACCCCCTACCTGCAATCTGCGGTAGAGTATGCGTTCGGCCTTGTGAGGCTGCATGTCGTAGGAATTACATGGATGAGGGCAACGGGGTTGGTATCGATTACCTAAAACGCTTTGCGGCCGACCGCGATATGGAATCGGAGCACCACTACAAACCAACCATTGCCCCCTCCACAGGAAAAAAGGTGGCAATTATTGGGGCTGGTCCCGGTGGGCTGTCGGCAGCATACTTCCTTCAGCAGAAAGGTCATCAGTGCGACATATATGAAGCCCAACCCCACGCAGGGGGATGGCTCCGGTATGGAATACCGGAGTATCGTTTACCCAACGATATACTGGACAAAGAGGTGTCAACCATTACCGAGCTTGGTGTAAAAATCTTTTACAACCAGCGCCTTGGCAAGAATTTAAGCTACAAAACAATAGCCAAGAACTATGATGCAACCATACTAACCATTGGCTCCCAAAGGGGCCAACTACTTGGCGCTGAAGGCGATGATGCCGATGGAGTTTTTTCCGGTATCGATTTCCTACGCAACATGGAGGTTACCGGTCAGCGTTACGACTTCAAAGGTAAACGCATTGCCGTTGTTGGCGGTGGTAACACAGCAATGGACTGTTGCAGAACCTCAATCCGATGCGGTAGCACCGATGTAACCGTTATCTATCGCCGAACTGAGGCCGAAATGCCTGCCAACCCAATAGAAATACACGAGTCAAAACTCGAGGGTGTAAAGTACATGTTCCTAACCGCACCGGTTAGGGTAAACAAAACCGCCGATGGCAAGGTAAAATCGATGACTCTTATCCGCATGGAGCTTGGCGAACCCGATGCATCAGGGCGTCGACGCCCTGTTCCGGTTGAGGGCTCAGAGTTTGAAATGGAGTTCGACTATATCCTGGCGGCCATTGGCCAAAAAACCGAGGTTGATTTCCTCGATGATATCAACAAACACTCCCGGCATGGTGAACTGAAGGTTACCAAATGGGGCGATATTGAGGCTGATAGGCAAACCCTCCAAACAGGCATACCATCGGTTTTTGCTGCAGGCGATGGCGTAACCGGCCCTGCAACCATTATCGAGGCAATAGCGCAGGCTAAACTTGCCTCGCATAGCTGCCACTTGTACCTTACTGGACAGCCCGTTGTTCCACCCCGCAAGGAATTCCTTAGCAAGAAGGATAATTTCCGCAAGCTGTCCAGCAACGATTTTGTAACCCGTTACCAAAAACAGTTACGCGAGGAAATGCCCGTAATGGAAGCAAACCAGCGTGTCAACTTCAAGGAAGTTGAGCTTGGCTATACCCATGAACAAGCCATGCACGAAACTACTCGCTGCTTAGAATGTGGATGCGTTGAATACTTTGAGTGCGACCTAAAACGCCACGCCGATACCTATCAGGCCGACCAACTCCGATTCATGGGCGACCATAAGGAGTTTGATGTTAACTTCACCCACCCTTTCATCGAAATTGATAATAACAAGTGTATACTTTGCTCAAGGTGCGTCCGCGTTTGCAAGGAAATTGTTGGAGCCAACGCCCTTACGCTTGTTAAGCGTGGATTCGACACATTTGTAGCACCCGCCTTTGGCGATAACCTGGCCGACACCACTTGCGAATCGTGCGGGTTGTGTATTTCTGCTTGCCCTACAGGAGCTATCACTGAGAATGTACCTTTTAAGCCCGGACCCGTTAAAACCGATAAGTTCGAAACCATTTGTGGATACTGCTCTGTGGGCTGTACGCTTACCTTCCACCATAAGAGCGGATACCTAATGCGTGTAACAGGTGCTAATGGGCAAGTGAACACCGATGCAAACCTATGTATGTACGGTAAGTTTGGATACAGGGAGTTCAATAGCATCAACCGTTTAACCAAGCCACTAAAAAAAGAGGGTGACAAATTTGTTGAAATCAGCTACCAAGAGGCATTCGATATTATCACCCAGAAGATTAAATCCGTAGCCCCCGATGCGAACGCCTTTTTTGCTGGTGCAATTTTAACCAACGAGGAGCAATACCTAGTCCAGAAACTTGCTCGGGCTGGCGCAAAAACCAATAATGTTGGTAGTTTCCATTACCTTGGCACAGGTAACGGATTTACTTATGACAGTACCCAGAATTCAATGTTTGGCGATATAAGCAAAGCCAACCATATCTACCTATTTGCAACTCGAATAAACCGATACAACGCCGTGGCTGGTTACATGGTAAACGCATCGAAAAAACCGGTGACCGTAATTGCCAAGGAAGAATCGAACCTGTCCAATAGGTCAAAAGAGTTCATAAAGGTAGACTCATACTACCATTTCATTAAAGCGGTTAACCATTACCTACTAAGTGGTAACAAGCAAAATATGGTGTTTATTGGCGACCACTGTGAAGGTTTTGGCGCTTACAGCGCAAATTTACTACTGGAAGATTACGCAAACCTTTGCGAACAGGCTGGTTGCGAACGGAGTGTTATTGAGCGTTTTGCCAATGAATTCAATAACGATTATGGCGCACTTTTGATTTTTGCCGAAGCCGAGGTTTCCGATAATACCGCTGCTGAAATTATGAACTTAATGCTGATTACAGGCAAATTGGGCAAAACAGCTGGCGGCTTGATAGCTTTGAAACCCAAGAATAATTCACATGGGCTATCGGACATGGGTTTAAACCCCAATTGGGGATTAGGCTTACAGGATATTACTAACCAGGAATTTGCCGACAAACTCAAGAGAAAATGGGGAGTTGAAAGTCTACCGAGCAAAAAATACAACCTGGTTGAACTTTTGGAAAAAGGAAGTTTATCAAATATTCTCATTGTTGGCGAAGACCCAATTGGAACTGCCAAGCATAAAGCAGCCGTGAAGGATTACTTACAAAAAGTAAGATTTAAGGTGGTAATCGATGCGTTTTTAACTGAAACAGCCCAAATTGCCGATATAGTCCTTCCTGCTTCGCTTTGGTTTGAGAGTGGAGGTTCGTTCACCAACACCAACCATACCATCCAACAGTTTGAGGTAGGTGTAAAACCTAAGGTTGAGTTAACAACTGCCGATTTACTTACCAAGCTGCTGAATGGGTTTGGGGTGAATAGCCCAACCGATATTTACGATATCCAAACCGAAATACTATCGCTTCTGCCGCAGACTGAATCCGGCAAACATCTACAGTTTACACAAACCTCCAGCGAGGGGCAACACCTTCAATTCCATGCAGGTTGCAGCTATTTGATGCACAACTTTGATGTTGAATTTGAAAACAAATTGATTAACGCAAAAACCCATAGCCATGAAAGAGTTTTCCAACATTAATGATATTTTGGACTTTGCCATAGCCCGTGAACAGGATGCGGTTGATTTTTACAACCGGTTGGCCGAAAAAGCACGGAACAACGATATGCGGCATACATTTGAACAGTTTGCCCGCGAGGAAATGATGCATAAGGCACGACTTGCCAAGATAAAGGAAGAGGGAGTTATTACCCTCCCATCCGAGAAAGTGGTTGACCTAAAGATTGCCGATTACGTTGTGCTCGACTCCGAGCGCGACGACATGACCTACGAGCAGGCACTTGTTCTGGCCATGAAACGCGAAAAGGCGGCCTTTAAGCTATACCTTGCCCTTTCTGAAAAAGTTGATAAAACTGAGTACAAGGAACTATTCAAGCAGCTGGCACAGGAAGAATCGCGCCATAAGCTACGTTTTGAGCTGGAATACGATGAATACGTTCTAAAGGATAACTAAAACCCATCCCTAAAAGCCCCCTGATGGGGCTTTTTAACCAAGAATAGTCGATAATAAGCACTCTCACCAGCTTATTAAATCCCTTCATTCCGAAATTTTGGAATGAAGGGACTTTTGTAAGTCGATTCACCAACATTATTTTTCACTGAAAGAATTTTGGTTTAACTGTTCACTTTTTACTATTCCTTTAACTTCTTCTAACTCCATTGTATTCCGACTATACCGAATCATTCCGAATCATTCCGAATCATTCCTTTAAATTCGTGACACTTGGGTTTAATAGATATTCGTCAATAAATTTCGAAAATTTATCAAATTCATTAATACTAATGAATTCCCAAATGGCATAACTAACAATTAAGCAAACCAATTTGAAATTCAGAATACATCTGCTATGTAAACAAAAAGCTACAAATTCACTATCACTATTACTACTAAATACCGACAAATAAACATCAACATAAAGTATTCATACCTCTCATTATCAACACATAACACAACCAATCACTCCAAAGGATAAAAAAACAAAAAAGTTCAAATTTTATTTTGAAAAGCATTACTATCACCATATATTTAGCAAGTTATACAAATACCATTGTAAAGGAAATGGATTCCGACAGCAAAATTGCAAGCATGTCATTTGCAAGGGTTTACCCCCTTTACCTTGCCAAGATTGAAAGGAAAGGGCGAACTCGCGAGGAGCTAAACCTTATCATTAAATGGCTTACAGGTTTTGACACTGCTACGCTGGAAAGTCTCATTGAGCAAAATGTAACCTTTGAGGAGTTTTTCCGGCTTGCAACAATCAACCCCAATGCGGGATTAATAACTGGAAAGGTCTGCGGAATAAAGGTAGAGGAAATCAAGAATCCACTAACCCAAAAAATACGCTACCTGGACAAGCTGGTTGATGAATTGGCAAAAGGGAAAAGTATAGAAAAGATAATCCCTAAACCCTAAACAATACTTATTTTCACAATCTATCATGAAAAGGAACTATTACCGGTCCAACTTCATTCTATCTGTTTCGGCGGCGGTTCTAACTGCCATAATCTTTATTTTCCTTTACTATACCATTGGTGTTCGCCAACGTAGATTTATTTACAACGACTCCAAGTGGATTGCCATTCAGCAATCCAAAAATGCTGCAAGTCAGGTTGAATCGTATTTCATCAATGCCATACACTCCGCCCGTTCGCTGGTAAAGCAAACAAAGGTTTTGTACGAAAAAAAAGCCGACAGGTCGGAGATTGTGAGTCTTATACATAGTTACACAAAGGATAACCCCGATTTTTTAGCGGTTTGGACTATGTGGGAGCCAAACGTATTCGATGGAAAGGATAAGCAATACCGAAACACCCCACCCTACGACAGGGATGGACATCTATCGGTTACTTTTTTCCGCATGGCCGATAGCATTGTGTTTGAGTACACTGAACCCGAAGATTACAATGAGTTTTACTATACTGTTCCCAAAGAGAGGAATAGCGAGATGGTTTTAGAGCCATACCTATATCAGTATCAGGGACACCCAATTGAATTCTACGAAACATCAATTGTAGTACCAATAATAATCAACAACAGGTTCTGTGGAGTTTATGGTATTGACCTCGACCTTAACTATTTGCAAAGAAAATTATCGGAGATTAAACTACAAACCAAAGGTCACCTGTCGTTAATTTCATCCGATGGCGAAATTGTTACTCATCCGGACACCGCATTCATTGGCAAAAATATTTTCTCGCTTGCTGGGACTAACGATACCCTTGCCAGGTACATCGTGAAATCGGGGCTGGAGCAGAACTATGAAACCGTTTGTAGCTTTACTAAAAGTGAGGTTTTTAGAACATTCTACCCCATTCGTATTGGTAAGAGCGACACCCAGTGGTCAATAATGGTTCAATTGGATAAGCGTGAGGCCACTCTACGTTCAATTTCCCTCCATAACATTGCCCTTGGCCTTTTAATTGCTGGCTTGATACTTATTTCCTATTTGATTTACAACATTTTCGACAGGCTAAGGTACGAGCATCGGCTCATATTAGCTAAGGAAATTGCTGAACAGAAAGAGCGTGAACTCCAAAAAATGTACTATGAGCTGCAAACATCCGAAGAGGAGCTACGGGCAACCAACGAGGAGCTTTTCGCAACATCCGAAGCGTTACGTGAGAGCAACCTGATGCTTACCAGAGCTAAGGAGAAAGCCGAGGAGGCCAGCAGACTCAAAACAGCATTTCTTCATAACCTTAGTCACGAAGTGCGAACACCCTTAAACGCAATTTATGGTTTCTCGCAAATGCTCAATAACATTGATATCTCAACCGACGAATCAAAAAAGTTCATTCAAATCATACAGGATTCAAGCAAGCAATTAGTTTCAATCATCAACGATATCATAACAATTTCATCCATTGAAACCGGACAGGAACGAATAACCAACACTAACATACACCTGAATACCCTGCTCGATGAGCTTTACCAAACTTTTTCTGCAAAACTTACCAATAAACCTGTTGAATTGAGGGTTTACAAGGCGTTTTCCGATAAAGAGGATGAAATTTTTGTCGATGACCTAAAGCTTAGGCAAGTGCTACACCACTTGCTTTTAAATGCAGTGAAGTTTACCCATAATGGCACTATTGAATTTGGTTATAGGCTTAAAAGCAGCAACCTGGAATTCTATGTCAAGGATACTGGCATAGGAATTGAAGGTAAAAAGCAAGATGTGATTTTTGAACGCTTTACCCAGGCCGATGAAAATATCCATGCTGAGTATGGGGGAACCGGATTGGGTTTATCAATTTGTAAGGGCTTTTTAAACTTAATGGGCGGTGCTATATGGGTTGAATCAGAGCTAGGGCAAGGGGCAATCTTTTACTTTACACTACCATATCACCCAATAACCAGTAAAGAGAGTAAAGGTATTAGTATCCAATCACAAACGAACATCTCCGAAATGAAAACAATTCTTGTGGCCGAGGACGATATAAATAGTTTCAAGCTGCTAAAAGCGGTGCTAAAAGATTTTGACTTTCAGCTCCTACACGCCGATAATGGCCGCAAAGCTGTAGAGCTTTGCCAAAACGAAGATTCAATCTGCCTGGTACTCATGGATATTAAAATGCCGGAACTCAACGGAGTATCGGCCACTAAGCTCATTAAAGAGCTAAAACCTACTCTACCCGTAATAGCCCAAACTGCTTATGCTACCCTTGACGATATTGAAAAGATCAGGGAGGTGTTCGATGCCTATATCACAAAACCCTTAGATATTGAACAGCTAAAAAAATTAATTTTTGAGTTTTGCGATAGATACGGGAAAAGTGAAAAGTATTAATCCTAAGTTCCTTGTATTAACTAATTCTACCGGGCTAACTTTAGGGGAATGAGTCGGAATGAGTCGGAATAATCAGAATATGATGAAGTTAGAGGAAGTTAAAGGAGAAAAGTGAAAAGTTAAAAGAAGAATTGAGAATATGAAGGAGTTAGAGGAAGTTAGAGGAAAATTGAGCAGATAAATATATACTTCAGGAGTGCGGCTAAAGTTTTTAAGAACTTGTAAAAAACTTGTACTTGGTATTTTCAATTACCGCGTAGCGGTTAAACCTTTGTAATGGTATAGAAAATAGAATGCTTAAAATCCCTAGCCTTAGGTTCAGGCTCTGCCTATGCCTAAACTATTCTTGCTGGATCTGCAAGCTTACCTTAAATTAAAAAAAACAGGCGAAGCCTGCCACCGATATTTTAATGGCGGCAGAACTTGTTTCGCCGTACTCTGCGGGAGCCGCATCCGTACGTTTTCTGTAAATTGCCTTTTACAGCCCTAGCCGAACTGGAAATTACGCACGGATTACATATCAGCGTGCATAAGAGTTTTATTTCTCAAGTTTTGATTTAATTTCTTCTTTCAGCTTTGGCAAGTGATAAATTACGATACTCCAAATTAAATCGTCAGATATTTTATCGTAGCCATGTGCAATTCTGTTTCGTGTTCCAATGATTTTTTGGATATTCTCCAAATGGAAATTTCTATCACGTTTAACTATTCTATTAGCGGCTTATCCAATAATTTCAATATTTCTTTCAATAGCTCGTTTTGTTCTAATGTCGTTAATATATTCATCGAATTTCTTTGGTCTGTCTTCAAAGTAACTTTCAATCTCTTTAATGGATTGTAGAATATCGTAGAGCCAAGTTTTAATTTCACTATCCATAAATTAGTTGCTTTGATGAATCAATGGTTTGCTTTAAATACGGATTTTTTATGGCTTTTTCCTCTAGCAAATCCACATTGCGATTAAGTAGTTTTTCTAACGATTCTTTTAAGTCAAAGTAATTGTCAGCGTATTCATAAAGATCTACGTCTTGAAAATCTACTACCAGGTCAATATCGCTATTCTTTTTAAATCTATTAGTCAATACGGAACCAAATACAAATAACCTTTTGACTTTGCGTTTTAAACACAAGTCTCTAATTATATCAATATTTCTCTCTATCGGATTCATAGAGCAAAGTTAACTAAATTAAGAGAAGTTGTCAAATGGCTTATACGGTTATCTGTTTATGCGAGGGCTAACCCTTATTCACTGGAAAATCTTCAAGGTCTAATACCATGGAGCATATTTCTATATCAAACCATTCTGCAAACATTTTATATGTCCTATTTTTAGGCCATCCTTCTTCGTCAGTATACCAATCGTTAAGCTCATTTATAAAAATTTTATCATAGTTTCTCTTAACCCATTTTAGTACTGTTTCATTATCATCCATTTCCCTTATTAGGTAGACATTGTTGTCGTCCTTAGTTGTAATTGGTTCATCTTCTGGTAACACGGAGTTCAACCAATCAAAAAAGGTTTTTTTGGGTTTTACTATTATAGCAATCCTATCTATAGGGTCGTAAAAATACGGTATTGGCTCAAAATACATAATGGATAAGTTTAAGATGAATGTTTAGTGTTTTTGACCTTTGCCGATCTCCTTTACCTAAAACTGCTTTGCTGCTTTTAATTACATTAAACGCTGTAAAAGAGTAAAATTAGTACAAATGTAAAAACAATTCAGAAATTCTTCAGCAATAACAACGCGAAACTCTTTTTTTCTGAGCGATTTGATGGATCTCAATTCAATGTCGATTAGTTAACAAAAATATACATGCCTGTCATCCTGAGCGGCCTGCCCCGCCCTAGCGGGGAGCGAAGGATCTCTATTCAATCCCATGAGATGTTTCGCTTAGCTCAACATGACAATAGCTTCAGGAACAACGGGCAATGAAGACCGCATCCAGCCCCGTAGGGGCGGAACATTTGTAACCCAATAGGTAATCCTAAAACAAAAGCGATGCACGCTAGGACTTTCCAAAGAGCAAAACCGAATCGTTGCATCGCAATATAAAAGTATTGCGAAGAGCGATTTTCACGTTCTTTCTTGTCTTGATACAAGAAAGAACCAAAGAAGATCAAGGCTGAAAAGCCCCGACCCGATGGGTGCCCCGTGGGTGGAACTGCCACGCGATACTATTCGCCACGCCTGTGGCGTGACTCATGTGGTATCGCTTACTATACCCACCGCCACGTTCCACCCCCGACCCATTGCCGGGTCATGCATTTATGCAACTTCCTGCTTTTTCTGCTCCATTCCCTCTCAGGGAAAAGGGCTGGGGTGAGGTTGTTTTCCATATTCAACCAAGATGACCCCTCTAAATCTCCCCTGAAAGGGGAGACTTTAACAGCGCTCCCCTCTCCTATCAGGAGAGGGGCGGGGGTGAGATCAATTCCACGAACAACGAACGCCGTTCCCAGCCCCGTAGGGGCGAAACATTTGTAACTCCATGGCTACTCCTGCTCTAAAGCGATGCACGCAACAACTTTTCCAAAGAGCAAGGTGGAAAAATTGCATCGCACCTGAAGAGCATAGCAAAGAGCGGTTTCCAAAAAAACAAAAAGGATTAAGGGTAAAGAGATGCTTCGACTAGCTCAGCATGACAAAGGGCGTAAGGATGCTAGGGGTATTGTCATTCCGAGCTAGTCGAGGAATCTCTTTCAGCTATCCCGTGAACAGCCCCATCGGGGCGAAACATTTGTAACTCCATGGCTACTCCTGCTCTAAAGCGATGCACGCAACAACTTTTCCAAAGAGCAAGGTGGAAAAATTGCATCGCACCTGAAGAGCATAGCAAAGAGCGGTTTCCAAAAAAACAAAAAGGATTAAGGGTAAAGAGATGCTTCGACTAGCTCAGCATGACAAAGGGCGTAAGGATGCTAGGGGTATTGTCATTCCGAGCTAGTCGAGGAATCTCTTTCAGCTATCCCGTGAACAGCCCCATCGGGGCTAAACATTTGTAACCCCATTACTATTCCCACTTGTATAGCGATGCACGCAATGCATATGCCAAAGAGCAGGGAGGAAGCATTACATCGCAACTGAAGAGCATAGCAAAGAGCGGTTTATAAAAAAACAACAAGGATTAAGGGTAAAGAGATGCTTCGACAATCTCAGCATGACAAAGGGCGTAAGGATGCTAGGGGTATTGTCATTCCGAGCTAGTCGAGGAATCTCTTTCAGCTATCCCGTGAACAGCCCCATCGGGGCTAAACATTTGTAACCCCATTACTATTCCCACTTGTATAGCGATGCACGCAATACATTATCCAAGGAGTAAGGGGAAAGCGTTACATCGCAACTGAAGAGCATAGCAAAGATCGGTTTCCAAAAAAACAACAAGGATTAAAGATATAGCGATGCTCGGCTAGCTCAGCATGACAAAGGGCGTAAGGATGCTAGGGGTATTGTCATTCCGAGCTAGTCGAGGAATCTCTTTCAGCTATCCCGTGAACAGCCCCATCGGGGCTAAACATTTGTAACCCCATTACTATTCCCACTTGTATAGCGATGCACGCAATGCATATGCCAAAGAGCAGGGAGGAAGCGTTGCATCGCAACAGAAAAGCATAGCAAAGAGCGGTTTATAAAAGAACAACAAGGATTAAGGGTAAAGAGATGCTATGGCTAGTTCAGCATGACAAGGGAGCAGAAAGGAAGATAGGGTTTCTGTCATCCCGAGCAAGATCGAGGGATCTCTTCAAAGGATTGAGGAGAAAAGATCAATGAGATGCTTTGGCGAAGTCTATCCCAATAAATCGAGAATCAGCACGTCATAGTAATATTTCGCTTGCGCGCAACATGACAAATAACCTTAACTAAACAACAATAAATCGAAAGTATTGATATTAAATTGAAATGTGGCTATGGAAAAAATTTTGAGGGGATTAGCCAATAGAAGCACATAAAATACTTGTCACTTCTGACTTTTCGAGGCATTCCCGATTAAACGATAAGGTTTAAAAAAAGAAGCTACCCTTTGGGTAGCTTCTTAACTTTTGCTAAGTTTTACTAGAACTTATACTCGTTGTCTTCAATAAGCTTATCGGCAATGCGGCGGCGGGCATCCTTTACATTTACCGATGGAGCCTTACAAAGCCTGTCAATTGCAGCAGTTAACTTGCTAAGTTCTGGCTCAGCAGCAAAGGAGTTTGCTGCATCCATGGCGTTCTTACGAATGCGGCCAGCAGCATCGTAAACAAACACATCAACAATATCCTTATAGATATTGATATTTTGATGACCCTTGCTTTCCAGCTTCTTAACCCTTAGAGCAAGCGACTCGGCCACATACAGATCCATGATGATATTGCTCAGGTTGTTCTGAACCTCCTGCTCAGTTGCAAACTGCTTACCAAAAGCCTTGTTTGCTCCATAAATACCCAGCATGGCAACCTTTTTGAAGTTCCTTATGGTCTGCATTTTTTGGTCATAGTATTCGCTCGAACCCGCTTCAGCCACAATGCTGTCGAGGCTATTGTATAGCTGCTCAGCAGGCCCCATTAAATCGTAATCGCCCTTGAGGGAGCGCTTAATGGCGGTATCAATTACCAGCAAGCGGTTGATCTCGTTGGTACCCTCAAAGATTCGGTTAATACGCGAATCGCGGTAGCCGCGCTCAACGTTCATCTCAGCTGAGTA
The DNA here is from genome assembly GCF_037481895.1 of Tenuifilum sp. Classification (NCBI taxonomy): domain Bacteria; kingdom Pseudomonadati; phylum Bacteroidota; class Bacteroidia; order Bacteroidales; family Tenuifilaceae; genus Tenuifilum; species Tenuifilum sp. The sequence goes on along the minus strand of NZ_JBBFKU010000005.1, from coordinate 43,008 downwards.
GCCCATTCCGCCGTGAATCTGAACACCCTCATCAACCACAAAGTCGAGCATCTCGGAACCGTTCACCTTCAGAATGGCATCCTCAACGGCGTAGTGGCTAATGGCATCAATGGCAGCACGGCCATACTCACAACCCTCAGCCTTATACTTTTCAATCAGGTCATCAATATCTTGGCTTACACGGTAAATGGCCGATTCGTGAGCATAGGCTCTAATTACCATTTCAGCTAACTTATGCTTGATAGCCCCAAAGTTTGCTATTTTGGTATTGAACTGCTTACGTTCATTGGCGTACTGAACCGACTGGGTTATGGTTTCTTTAGCAGCACCAATCACATTGGCGCCCAACTTCATACGTCCCATGTGCAAAATGCTAAGGGCAATACGGAAACCTTCGCCGCGGTTACCTAGCATATTTTCAACAGGCACCTTTACATCGTTGTAGTAGATTTGAGCGGTTGATGAGCCCTTGATACCCATTTTATGCTCATCGGGGCCAATTACAACGCCTGGCCACTTGCTTTCAACTATAAATGCGCTCAGCACTCGGTCGTTATCCACCTTGGCAAAAACAACCTGTGTATCGGCAAAGCCGGCGTTGGTAATCCACATTTTTTGACCATTCAGAATGTAGTACTTACCATCTTCCGATAGCTTTGCTGTGGTTTTTCCGGAGTTGGCATCGCTACCTGCACCGGGCTCCGTTAGGCAGTATGATCCTATTAGTTCACCAGTTGCAAGACGCGATACATATTTTTGGCGCTGCTCCTCGTTGCCGTAGTAAAGAATGGGCATTGTACCAATTCCGCAATGGCACATGTAGGCTACGGAGAATGAATATCCAGCCCCTGTAGTTTCGGCAACAAGCATTTGGGTTACAAAGTTTTGCCCAAAACCATTATACTGCTCAGGCACTGCAATGCCCAGCATACCAAGTTCGCCCGATTTTTGCAAAATGCTCCTCATCAGCTCACGGTCGCCCTTGTCGATATCGTTCAGGCGAGGGAAAACTTCAGCCTCCATGAAATCGCGACAGGTTTGGGCTATCATCCGCTGTTCCTCATTGAATTCCTCGGGAATAAAAATATCGTTAGCGTCAATCTCACTTACAAGAAATTCGCCACTTTTTAGCAATTTTCTTTCGCTCATAGCTGTTTTTGGTTTATTGATTAGTTATAGATTTAGCGATTCTGCAATAAGTTCAGCAATATCGAGGTTTCGCATCTTCTCTTCCTGATTCTTATACTTGATACCATCGGTCATCATGGTCATGCAGAAGGGGCAAGCTGTTGCAATGATGTTGGGGTCAACCTTTAAAACATCATCCATACGCTCCAGGAAAACCTCCTTGTTACCGTGTTCGGCCTCCTTAAACATTTGAGCGCCACCAGCACCACAGCACAGGGCAAAACTCCTGTTGCGCTCCATCTCTACTAGTTCGCCACCCAACTTTTTAAGTATGGCACGTGGCTGCTCATAAATACCATTAGCACGTCCTAAATAACAAGGATCGTGGTATGTGATTTTGGCACTCTTGAATTTATCGGTATCGATACTCAATTTACCCTCGTCAATATACTTATTCAGGATATCGATATAGCTGATAACCTCAAAGTCGGCACCCAAATCGGGATACTCATTCTTAAAGGTATTATAGCAGTGGGGGCAAATAGTTATCACCTTCTTTACTTCGTATGCCTTAAAAAGTTCAATATTCTGTAAGGCCTGCATCTGAAATAGCATCTCGTTTCCAGCCCTACGGGCAGGATCGCCCGTGCAGGTCTCCTCCTTGCCCAATACGGCAAAGCTAACGTTTAGGTGAACCAGTATTTTGGCAAAAGCACGAGCCACTTTCTTATAGCGGTCATCGTAAGCGCCGGCACAGCCAACCCAAAAAAGGTATTCGGGCTTTTCGCCTCGGGCAAAGAGGTCGGCCATAACCGGGATTTCTATTTTGCGAGTTTCCATTTTCCAATTAGTTTAAGTTGATACTGATAGCAGGGAACGCAATGCTACTGTACGTTAATCTCAAGATCTTTTGCCCAAACCAAGCGATCCTCAGGCGAATACTGCCAGGGGGCACCATTGTTCTCAATATTGTTGAACATGGCCTTGAGCTCACCGGGTGCCGACCCTTCCTCCATCACCAGGTACCTGCGCATATCAACAATGAGCTTGGGATGATCGATATTAATGGGGCACTCCTGTGCGCATGCATTGCATGTGGTACATGCCCATAGTTCCTCCTCGCTAATGTAATCGCGTACAAGCGATTTCCCATCAGTGTAATCGCGCCCATTTTTAAGCATCATAGGACCTTTCTCCTTCATTCGGGCACGCAAGTCCATCATCACCTTGCGGGGCGAGAGTTTTTTTCCTGTAATGTTAGCAGGGCATACCGATGTACAGCGCCCACACTCGGTGCACGATAAGGCATCAAAATAGCTTTTCCATACTACATCCTCTGCATCTTTCACACCAAATCGCTCAATTGGAGCATCGGTTGCAGGTGCTGCAAATGCTGCATTGGGATCCATCATCAGTTTTACCTCACGGGTTACATTATCCATGTTTGGCAATTTGCCAAGCGGCTCAAGCCGCGAGAGGAATACGTTGGGTACCGACATGAACACATGGAAATGCTTGGAGTAAGGCAATAGGTTTGCAAACAGGAAGATTAACAGAATATGTGTCCACCAGTAAATCTGGTAATGGGTAAATACAGTATCAACTGACATCCCATTGAATAACCAGGTGAGATGTTGGCTAACGGGGTAAACCCCATGCACTTCATGCCCAGCCAGCTCAACCCACTTAAGGTATGCAGCATTCATTCCCATTAGCGAGAGCATGAGAACCAGAATAATTGAAAGAGCCACATTCGCATCAATATGCGAAATCTTCTTCATTTCAATGCCCTCAAAACGCTTGATATGAAGAAATACCCTTCGGATTAGGAATACCACTATTGAAATGACAACCAGAAGGGCAAAAATATCGCCGGTGGCCATCATGAAATTGTAGAATGCGCCAAGAACGCTTAGCGACTTTTCAACGCCAAATAACCCGTCGATTACCATTTCGATACTGCCAAAGAGGATCACACAAAAGCCCCAGAACACAAGGGCATGCATTAATCCAATAACTGGCCTGCGAAAAATTTTGGTTTGCCCAAAAGCTACCTCAAGGGTAACCCATAGCCTTTTACCCAGCTTATTTACCGCAAATCCCTTACGTGTAAGCATGAAAAACCTTACAATTCGGGATATGGTGTAAGCAAAAACACCGATGGTAACCAGCAGGGCTATGGCAAATACTATTTGTTTGGTCATGTTTTTGGTTTTTGGTTTACAATGGTTTGTTGGTAAAAACAAACATCTGGAGTAAGTGCCTTTATTTTGCCTAAGAACCTGCTGCAAACGCAGCAGGTTCATGTCTTATGATTTGCAAGAATGGTGAACTACTTTCCTTTTATCTCTTTAACAGCCTCAACCAGCTTTGGTAAAACCTTTTGGGCATCGCCTACAATACCGTACTGGGCTACCTCAAAAATTGGTGCTGATTTATCGCTGTTAATGGCAACTATGTACTTGGAACCGCTAACACCTGCAATATGCTGTGTTGCTCCTGAAATACCAACTGCAATGTAAAGGTTAGGAGCAATAATTTTACCGGTTTGTCCGGTGTGCTCATCATGTGGGCGCCATCCTTCATCGGAAACTGGGCGCGAACATGCTGTGGCTCCGCCAAGCAATTCGGCAAGTTCAACTATTGGCCCCCAGTTATCGGGCGATTTCATTCCGCGGCCACCCGATACAACAATTTCGGCATCGGTTAAAAGCAGCTTACCGGTTTGCTTCTGAACATCCTTAACCACAGTTTTTGGTGCGTCAACCTGAAGATCAACCCTTTCAATCTTTACATCTTTGCTGTTCTCAACAATATCGAAAGAGTTTTGTGTAAGAGCAATAATTTTGATATCGGTTTTAAGCACTACCTGCGCAAAAGCACCGCCTGAAAAAGCGCGTTTGTAAACGGTAAATGGCGATAGGCTTAGCGGAAGTTGCGATACTCCCGAACCCAATGCAGCTTTAAGCCTTACCGATAAACGGGGTGCAATGGCCTTACCGCTGTTATTGTTAGCAATTACAATCACCTTGCTGCCTTCAGACTGAGCAACCTGAGCAATAGCGCTAGTGTATAGCTGGCTATCGAGGTTTTTCAGGTTATCGCTCTTTAGGCAAATAACCTTATCGGCACCATACTTGCCAAGTAGTTTAAGTTCATCGTCGGTAGCCTCGCCAATGGTAACTGCAGTGGTGGTAGTCCCCATCATTTCGGCTAACTTGCCGGCGTACGAAACAAGTTCGAACGATAATTTCTTGAATTTACCGTCCCAATTCTCGGTATATACTAGTACTGACATGTTTTACAAATTTTTTGGTTAAACCTTAAATGAGTTTGGTCTCGTTTTGGAGTAACGTAATAAGTTCTTTGGGATTTTCGGGATCCACAAACTTACAAGCTGCCCTGGGTTTGGGCATTTCAAACTTAACATACTCTGTTAGCGCATCAACTGCAACAGGTTCATACAGTTTGATGGGCTTTGTACGAGCCATCATTATACCGCGCATGGCAGCAATACGGGGCTCCTTGGCAATACCCTTCTGCACTATTGCAACAAAAGGAGTTGGCACGGTAAGAATTTCCTTACCACCATCTATTTCGCGGGTTATAATTGCTTGACCACTCTCGACCTTTATATTCGATACAGCTGAAACCGATGGAATACCAAGGAATTCAGCAAGCATGCTACCAACCGCAGAGTTGTTGTAGTCGCTCGATTCAATCCCGCACATAACAATATCGAATTGTTCCTTTTTAACCACCTCAGCCAGTTGGGCTGCAGCATAGTATGCATCGGTAGGTTCAGCATTTACACGGATGGCATCGTCGGCACCAATTGCCAAAGCCTTACGAATGGTAGGCTCAGTAGTGGCATTGCCAACATGTGCAACGGTAACGCTTTTTACGCCAGTACTGGCATCATCCTTTAACTCCAAAGCCCGGGTTAACGATAGTTCGTCCCAGGGGTTAATTACCCACTGTATCCCATTAGTGTCGAGCTTAGTATCGCCATCTACAAACTTCACCTTGGTTGTGGTATCGGGTACGTGGCTAATACAAACAAGAATTTTCATTGGTACTGATTATTTATAAGTTAAACATCTATTTAGCAATCCTTTTAATTATTTAAACCCACAAATTTAAACTAATCTTGGCATAAACAAGCCTCTTATTTTTAAAAACAGCCATATATAATTGTCCTAATGCCAGTTACAAAATATTTTATTTTTTTAACAGCTACTCATTCAAACGAGCGTACAAATCTATATCAATTCCGTTTACAACCAATAAGGTTTTTGCTTTTAACAATCGATTGTTACACCCTTTGTGCTTATTATTTTGATTATCAACATTTTGTAAATTGATAAATTTTAACGGTTGTTTAGTCATTTTTTAACTAAAGTTGACCAAAATCACCCTAACAAAATTGACTTTTAAACGTTTATGAAATAAATTTACATTAAACGGATTGGTTAATGAGCAACGAGGTAATACATAGTTTGATTCGAAATCTTGACGAGAAGCTTTCATACTCACTGGTGCAGCTTGAGAAGGTTTCGCAGGAGGTTACTGTGCACCTGCAAAACAACCCCGAGTATTCATCGGACGAGCTTGTTCCGGCGCTAATTCGCCATTTTGACATTAGGCGCCAAAGCATTTCGTACCTCAAGCTAATGCTCAAGTTGCGTTCGTTCCTAAATAACGATAGTAAGTACATCTTAAACTTTGAGAAAAGTTCTGGCATAAGAATTGATTGTATATCGGAGCAAATGATAATTAACGAGAAGATGCCTAATTACCTTAGCAATAATTTGAACGTGGATGCCTTAAACATGGAGGTTTACACATCAAAGGCTTACCAGAGGTATTTTGAGGAAACCTACAACGAGCTCATGCGTGCCGATAGGTTTGAGACATGCTCCATACTTGAAACAATGAAATTTTCATATAATTAGGTTTTGGTTTAGGTTTACAATAGGTTAGGTGGTTGACATCCGGGGCGCTTAAAACGTTCCGGATGTCTTCTTTTTTAACCTAAGTGACTTGAAAAGTTAAAAGTGAAAAGTGAAAAGAAGAATTGATAATACGAGGGGGTTAGAGAGAGTTTATGTTCGTTAAACGTGAGCCGTGAACCGTGAGCCGTGAAACGTGAAACGTGAAACGTGAAACGGAAGAATTTCTGAGGAAGTTAGAGGAACATGAAACATTGAGTTCCACCAAACACTATCCACTAAACACTATCCACTAAACACTATCCACTATCCACTAAACACTAAACACTAAACACTATTTTTCGTATCTTTGTTTCTATGGGAAAGTTCGAGGATATACTCAAGCAGTACTGGGGCTACACATCGTTTCGTTCCATTCAGCTCGATATCATTGAATCGGTTTACAATGGGAACGACACCTTGGCCCTGATGCCAACCGGCGGCGGCAAATCCATCACCTTTCAGGTGCCCGCCCTTGCCATGGAAGGCATATGTCTGGTTATTTCACCCCTCATAGCCTTGATGAAAGATCAGGTTGAAAACCTGAAAAAACGGGGCATAAGCGCTGTAGCAATTTATTCAGGCATGACCCAGCACGAAATTGACATTACCCTCGACAATTGCATTTATGGCGAAGTGAAATTCCTATACGTTTCGCCCGAGCGATTATCCACTGCCATATTCCGCGAACGAATCCGCAAAATGCGGGTTTGCATGGTAGCCATCGATGAGGCGCACTGCATTTCCCAGTGGGGCTACGATTTCCGTCCATCGTACCTGAAAATTGCTGAACTTCGTTCCATTTTAACCGATGCCCCATTTTTGGCAGTTACAGCCACTGCCACACCTGAGGTGGTTGACGATATTCAGGAGAAGCTACATTTCCGTAACGGTAAGGTTTTCCGCATGAGCTTTGCTCGCGATAATCTGGTTTACCTGGTGCGCAATGTGGAGGATAAAGAAAAGTACCTGTTCAAAATAGTTGATAACATACCCGGAAGCGGTATAGTTTACGTACGGAACAGAAACAAAACCAAGGAAATTGCTTTAATGCTACAGCGCGCCGGGCATGCTGCCGATTTTTACCACGCAGGCCTTACCATGGAGATGCGTAACGCCAAGCAGAACGACTGGCAAACCGGGAAAACCCGCATAATTGTAGCAACAAATGCTTTTGGAATGGGAATTGACAAGCCCGATGTGCGCTTTGTGGTTCACATTGACCTACCCGACTCCCCCGAAGCCTACTTTCAGGAAGCCGGACGTGCCGGGAGAGACCAAAAACTTTCGTACGCCGTTTTGCTTTACAACGAGTCCGATTCGCTAAGGATTGAGCAACGGCTCGAGGCAAACTTTCCCCCACCCGATGAAATTAAAAGGATTTACCAAGCCCTGGGCTCGTACCTAAACATAGCCTACGGCGCCGGAAAAGGCGAGGTTTACGATTTTAACCTTATCGATTTCTGCTCAACCTACAAGCTTAACATGGTGGTTGCATACAACTCCCTAAAAATACTTGAGCAGGAAGGATATATAGAGCTCACCGATGAGCTCGACAACCCAAGCCGCATCATGTTCCTGGTGAACAAACAGGAGCTATACAGGTATCAGGTTGCCCATGCCGAAATGGATAAGTTTATCAAGGTGCTGCTAAGGCTGCTGCCAGGCGTTTTTTCACAGTACGTAAGGATTGATGAGCAATTCCTTTCCAAAACTACCGGAATACCAGCCGATAAGGTATATGAGCACCTGAAAACCTTATCGCGCCAAAAAATCCTTAACTACATCCCCAAAAAACGCACACCCTTGGTAATATTTATTGAGGAGAGGCTCGACGATAAAAACCTGCGAATTGAACCCGAACGCTACCAAACGCTGAGGGAGCGATACCGTGCCCGAATAAACACCATGCTTCAGTATGCCCAAAGCCAGGCCAAGTGCAGGAGCCAATTCCTAAGCGAGTACTTTGGCCAAACCGACAGTTACCGATGCGGTAAATGCGACGTTTGCACCGCCCGGAATGAGCTTGACATGAGCAAGTACGAGTTCGATAGCATACTGGAAAAAATTAAAGCTACGCTAACCAAAACACCACTACCCCTTGAGAATCTGATTGACTCAACCGGCTCAAACCCCGACAGGGTTGCAAGGGTAATCCGGTTCCTTCAGGATACAGGTAAAATTGCTGTAAACAGCCAGGGACTATTGGAATGGGTTATACGCAAGTAAGGGCTTTTTCTTCCCAAAAAACCTCACTCGCTCGGATTTGTAACCTATTCGCAATTCCCAATAAACCAGCAAAGTGATTGTTAAATCCATTGCATTCACTATCAACCAACAACCATCAACTATCAACTTTCTGGTTGCACACGCGGATTTGTAACCAAACAAAGGGAACTCGGCGAAGCCAAATTTAATTTGTTTTTCTTTCCACCCGCAAAAAGGAAACCACGCCCATATACCCTACGTTGTAAAAGCCACACAATCGCTCAAATCAAAGCAATGTCAAAGAGTGCAGTTTTTCAATCACACACTTAAAATTTGATAACTTTGCGCTATGAATGAAAGAAAGATAGACATAAAAAATAAGCTTGATGGTGGGTTGACATTCAAAATCTCACGGTTCAAGGAACAGATTAAGAAAACCAAGCCCCACAAACACGAAGATTATTACGAGTTAATATTTCTGTCGCAAGGTGAAGGTTTTCACTGCATCGAGTCGGAGAAATTTATGGTTTCTTCGCCAGATTTCTATTTTCTTAAACCTGGACAACTTCACTATTGGCAATTTACCTCAATCCCGAAAGGATTTGTGATTCTTTTCAAGGACACTGAATTTAATGCCGTAAAAGAGAATGTATTGATTGATTTAATCATCAAATTAAAAGATACTACAAGGCTTACTTTTCAGGCCGACAAATATCCATCTTATTTATTAGAGGAGATTTTTAAAGAGTTTCAAATCAATTCACAGTACTCCAAAGAAATCATTCACGGATTATTGAAAGCATTGTTTGGGAAATTATTGCAAATAAAAGCTGAAAACCCGAACAGTCCCAACCAACCCCAACCCATTTATGAGCGGTTCGTACAGTTATTGGTCAAAGAATGTCCACGACTTCATAAAGTCAACGAGTTTGCTAATTTGCTTAACGTTACACCCCAGAACCTGAATATTATTTGCCGTAAACAGACAGGCAAAAGTGCAAGCGAAATCATTACAAACCAACTCTTATTAGAAGCAAAAAGATACATTCTCCACACCGACAATACGATTAACGAAATAGCCGAAATCTTATCGTTTTCCGATGCTTCTAACTTTGTAAAATTCTTCAAAAAACACGAAGGCATTACACCCATACAATTCAGGGATAAATATTTTCAATAATACCATTTTAACATTCAAACTTACCAATCCAGAGTCAATCATACATCCTATTTTTGCACTATACATTTAGAAAAAAGTTTGTATGGAAATAGTAATAATTTGTTTGGCGGCATTTTTCACAGCCGTTTTAACTTTCTTTTCGGGTTTCGGGCTAGGAACTATCTTAGCTCCCGTTTTTGCAATATTCTTCCCTATTGATATTGCTATTGCCCTCACTGGTGTAGTACATTTTTCAAATAACCTTTTCAAAATAGCCCTGATCGGTAAAAATACAGACAAAACTGTTTTGCTTCGTTTTGGAATACCTGCTATTCTAGCTTCGTTTGCTGGAGCTTGGTTGTTAATGATAATTACAGTTCTACCCAAACTCTTACAATACGAACTTTGGGGCAGGACTTTTGAGGTTACACCAGTTAAACTCATAATTGCTATATTGTTAATTGTATTTTCGTTACTTGAAATTTCACCTTCTTTTCAAAAGGTTCAATTTGGTAAGGACAAATTAATATGGGGCGGACTCCTTAGCGGTTTCTTTGGCGGATTATCGGGCATTCAGGGTGCAATACGCAGTGCGTTTCTCATAAAAAGCGGACTATCAAAAGAAGCTTATATTGCTACAGGTGTTGTTATAGCATGCCTGGTGGATTTTACAAGGCTTTCGGTTTATGCTTCACGCTTTATTTCATCAACCCTGCACGAAAACCTTACACTTTTAATTTCAGCAACCCTTGCAGCAATTGCAGGGGCATATTTCGGTAAAAGGTTACTGAAAAAGGTAACCTTTCGAAGCATTCAACTTGTTGTTGCAGTAATGCTCATTTTAATATCAATTGCCCTTGGTGCTGGATTAATTTAAAAACTAACGAGAAATGAAAATAATTAATAATTTATTACAAAGATGGTATTTACCAATTTCGTTGAAATTTCTATCACTCATTGCATATATAATATTAATCGTAACAGGGTTAATGGCGTATTCAACCGATTCCGCTTTTCTCAAGCAATTACGGAATACAAATTTTGGTAATTTAATTGTTTGGTCGTACTGGTGGCCAGCCATTGTTATTAGTGCTATATTTTTGGGGCGTATATGGTGCATGGTTTGCCCCGTAGAATTAATTACAACTTTCTTCGCTAAAATAGGGCTTAAACGGAAACGCCCTGCATGGTTGCTTTCGGGTTGGGCGATTACAGTTTTTTATATCATCATTCTGTTTATTGGCATACAAGGTTTTGCAATCCACCGCAACCCGTTTTTTATGGCTGTCTATCTTTTGGCAATTGTTGGGGTTTCGGTAATTATTGGAAGTATTTATGAGAAAAACACATTTTGTCGGTACGTTTGCCCAGTTGGTTATTTGTTGGGATTATATTCAAGGCTTTCATTTTTCGGTTGGCGTGTTAAGGATAAGAATATTTGCAATAGCTGTAAAGATAAATCGTGCATCCACAAGAAATACCAGTACAATTTAAACTATAAAAGTTGCGGGGTCGATTTGTACCCTGCCAACATCACTGATAATTCCGATTGTATTTTATGTGCGGGTTGCCTTAAATCGTGCAGCAAATATCAATCGGAACCCAACGCTGAGCGTCCAAACCCACAATTCACATACATCGGGTTTGCCAACGGCCTTTTTCAAATGAAACCTTTGAAAATGGCAGAATTGGTTTTTGTATTGGTTGTTTCGGGGTTTGTTATTTCCGAAATATGGTCGGAATGGGAAATAACCGATGCGTACCTTTCCTTTCTACCCGATTTGGCTGTAAAGTCTTTGGTAATTGAAAACAAATTCGTGTCGGGATTTTTAAAAGGTACAATACTATTTGCGTTCGTGCCTTTCATCCTATGGTTACTTCCATTTCTTTTTGCCCGGTTGGCTGGTGTTGCAATCAAATTCAAAGCGTATTTGGTCAATTACGGCATTGCTTTTATTCCCATTATTGCAGCCGCCCACTTGGCAAAAGCGGTTTTAAAATCTACATCACGAATTCCTTATTTTGAATACCTCTTTGATGATTTTACAGGCGTTTCGACAGCGCAAAAGATAATTGAAGGCAATATTACCTTACAACAAACCCCACCTTGGTTAAATACACTGGTCTCGTTGCTTTTAATCGGTTTTATGCTTATTGGAGTTTGCTTAAGTATTAAGGTTGTAAAGAATTTAAATGTGAAGAATGGTAAAGAAAAGTCATCAAAATCTTACTATCTGATACCAATACTTTACGGAGGTGTTTTTCTGATAATGTTATTGGTTTGGCGATGGTTTTAATTGATTGTTTTAAATTTTAGGTCACACGGATTTGTAACCAACAAAAGGGAGTCTGGTAAAACCATTCCATATCAATCGTACATTACTATTCCACAGTTATTTACAAAATAAAGAGTAATCCAGAAACTTTTTGGCCCAACTTTTGTTAGTAGGTTGAGTGTAAACAAAAATTTTATGGAAACGCTCAATAGTTCTGAACTACGCCAACGCCTGTACGACTACTCAAACCAGGTTGGTTTCGATACCCAAAAGGATTCGTTCCGTGAGGTAATCTCATTCCTTATCGATATTGACCAAAACTTTTTATACACACTACTAAACTCCGAGGAGGTTAGGTACTTGGCCACCCACCGCGATGTTGAGGAGAGGCTAAAACGGCAGTTGGAGCAAGTGGTAGAATCGCTGTAGTACTCATCGTCAAAATAGTATTAAGGGGAAAGTTTTCCCCTTTTTTATTTTTTGCTTACTTTGTGGTAAGCATTTCAGGTATGGGAAACATTCTCGACTCCGAAATAATGTACTTGCCGGGTGTTGGCCCCAAGCGTGCCGAGCTGCTCCAAAAGGAGCTGAATATATACACCTTTGGCGATTTAATCACCTTTTACCCGTTCCGTTACATTGACCGAACAAAAATCAACAAAATATCGGAGATTACCGATGAGTTACCCTATGTACAGGTTGTTGGGCGTGTTTTCAGCATTTCAGAGGCTGGCGCAGGTCGGCACCGTAGGCTAACAGCCATTGTAACCGACGGCACGGGCCGAATGGAACTTGTTTGGTTCCAGGGCATAACGTGGGTTCTTAAACGGTTAAGACCTAACGTTGACTATCTGATATTTGGCAAGGCAACAAGGTTTGGCGCCCACTTTAGCATTGCCCATCCCGAGATGGAAATTTATAATCCTCAGCAGGATGTTATTACCGGGTCGCTACAGCCGGTTTACTCCACAACGGAAAAGCTTAAAAACAACCACATCACATCCAAAACCATAATGGGATTTGTTCAAACCCTAATCCCAATGGCGATTGGAAAAATCACCGAAACCCTGCCACCCTTCATCATTGAGCAAAACAAGCTAATGACCCTACCTGAAGCCTTACGCAACATTCATTTCCCGGCAAACACCACCCTGCTCCACAAGGCGCAGCACCGGCTTAAGTTTGAGGAGCATTTTTACATTCAGCTTAGTATCCTAAGCCGCCAAAAGGTTCGTCAAACCAAGGTTAACGGTCATGTTTTCAACCATGTGGGAGAGATGTTTAACCGGTTCTACCATGAACGGCTACCGTTTCCGCTAACCGAAGCCCAGAAACGGGTAATAAAGGAGATTCGCCGCGATATGCTTAGCGGTAAGCAGATGAATAGGTTGCTACAGGGCGATGTTGGTAGCGGTAAAACCGTGGTTGCGCTGATGTGTATGCTGCTTGCTGTTGATAACGGATACCAAGCCTGCATTATGGCCCCCACTGAGATACTTGCCAATCAGCACTATGAATCAATCACTGCATTACTGGGCGATTTACCGGTAAAGGTGGGTTTGCTAACCGGCAGCACCAGACGTTCAGAACGCAACAACCTGCATCAGTCGCTTGAGGCGGGTGAACTCAATATCCTTATTGGCACACATGCGCTACTGGAGGATGTGGTTAAATTCAAGAACCTTGGTTTTGTGGTAATTGATGAGCAGCAACGCTTTGGCGTTATGCAGCGCGCTAAGCTCTGGGAAAAGAACAACGACCCACCCCATGTGCTGGTAATGACAGCCACCCCAATCCCCCGCACGCTTGCCATGACCCTTTACGGCGATTTGGAGGTGAGCGTAATTGATGAGTTACCTCCGGGCCGTAAACCCGTTAAAACGCTACACTACACCGATGCCAAACGTAACCTTGTTTTTGCGCTTATGAAGGAGCAGATTAAAAGGGGCCGACAGGTTTACGTGGTTTATCCGTTAATTAAGGAATCGGAGAAACTTGAGAATTTGAAAGACCTTGAGGATGGGTACGAGAGCATTGTTCGGGCATTTCCACCTCCAGAGTATGTAACCGTGGTAGTTCACGGACAAATGAAGCCCGAAGACAAGGACTACTCCATGAACCTCTTTGCACAGGGCAAAGCCCACATAATGGTGGCAACCACCGTGATTGAGGTGGGAGTTAATGTTCCTAATGCCACGGTAATGGTAATTGAGAGCGCTGAGCGATTTGGGCTGTCGCAGCTACACCAGCTCCGTGGACGGGTTGGCCGGGGAGCCGATGAAAGCTACTGCATACTTGTTTCGCAGGTTAAGCTAACCAAGGAATCGCGCAAAAGACTGGAAACCATGGTTACCACAAACGATGGGTTTAAGATTGCCGAAGTTGACCTTCACCTTCGTGGCCCCGGCGATATTGCCGGAACTATGCAAAGCGGAATGCCTTTCGACCTCAAAATGGCCAACCTTGCCACGGACGGACAACTCATTCAACACGCCCGACAGGTAGCCAGCGAGATTCTTGACCACGACCCCTTGCTGGAGAACCCGCGCAACTCCATTATGAAGGAACAGCTTAGCAGGCTAGAGTTTCATCGGAACGATTACAGCGGAATATCATGAAACAACCATGTAAAGTAGCTTGCACAAACACAGATGAACAACCGAGCGTTTTTTGCGAGCTCGACGAAGTCAAACTATGGTTGTTCCATCCGCTCGATAAAGTATATTAAAAGCAAGACTGTAACGTGTTATTAATTATCAATATAAATATTTCGTACGGATGAAACTTTACAGGTTAATCCTTCTTTTAACACCAATTATTACCTTTAAAGTCATTGCGCAGCAACCGGATGGCTGTAGAGTAACCAACACGGCCTTTGTGGCTGGCGAAAGGGTTTGTTACGAGGTAAGCTACACCTGGTTTTTTATTTGGACCGATGTTGGCGAGGCCTGTTTTACTGTGGATTCCGACAACCGATTTGGTAAAACATTGCTACACCTTAAAGCAACAGGTAAAAGTTACCCATTCTACGATTGGTTCTTTAAGGTTCGAGACCTTTACGAATCGTGGGTTGACCCTGTGAGTTTATCTCCACTCTACTACAACCGCAATATCTACGAGGGCGGTTTTACTAAGGAAAACGAGTACTGGTTCAACCAACCCGGCGATAGCGTAAAAATTCGGGTACGCCGCAAGGGCGGGCCTAACAAATTTGTTTCTGTTAAATCGCCCGGCTGCCTTTTTGATGTGGTTACCGCTATTTACTACTCCCGATGTTTAAATTTTTCCGGCATTAGGCAGGGTGCTGTTTTCCCGGTAAACGTATTGATGGACGAGGAGATTTTTAACGTCAAGTACAGGTACTTAGGCAAAGATGTGAGGAAAGTAACAGGGATAGGGAAAATGGCCTGCCTGAAATTTCAGGTCGATTTGGTGGCAGGCGATATCTTCTCAACAAATCAAAAATTACTGGTTTGGGTCACCGACGATGCAAATAAGCTACCAGTTTACATTGAGTCGCCCATACGTGTTGGGAGCATACAGGCACGACTAAAATCGTTCCAGGGGCTACGACACAAACTGGAAAGTAAGAATTAGCTGAAACCTTGCATTAAAGCATCGTTTTAATTGATATTCCATTTCACTACTGTATGATTAAAATCTTAATCCTACCGCGACAGCCCCGTAGGGGCTAAACATTTGTAACTCAAAGAAACTCCCGCATGTAAAGCGATGCACGCTATGGCATTCCAAAGAGCAACACTGAAACGTTGCATCGCAACAGGAGAACATTCCAAAGAGCAAAAAGCGAATAAGGCAATGAAGACACAAAGAGATGCTTCGACTGGGCTCAGCATGACAATCGTCTAATAAGCCTAATAAAAACAAGCATCACAGAGTTACACTGTGTAACACGAAGTTACACAGTGTATGTGGCGTGGCATTCACGAACAACGAGCATCGATTCACGAACAACGAACAACATTTCCAGCCCCGTAGGGGCTAAACATTTGTAACACCATGACTAATCCCACAAGTGTTGCGATGCACGCTATGGCATTCCAAAGAGCAACACTGAATAGTTGCATCGCAAAAAAAAAGCATTCCGAAGAACGGTTTACATGTTCTTTCTTGTCTTGATACAAAAAAGAACCAAAGAAAATCAAGGCATAAAAGCCCAACCCATTGTCGGGTCAGGCTTTTATGCCACTGCCTATGTCATTCCGTGTTGGCTGAGAAATCTCATTAATATAAAGGAATGAAAGTACAAAGAGATGCTTCGGCTAACTCAGCATGACAAAGTGAGTGAGGAAGCCAATGGTGTTGTCATTCCGAGCTAGTCGAGGAATCTCCTTCATGTATCCCTTGAACAGCCCCGTAGGGGCTAAACATTTGTAACACAATGACTAACCCCACAGGTGTTGCGATGCACGCAATACATAATCCAAAGAGCAAGGAGCAAACGTTGCATCGCAACAGAAGAACATTCCAAAGAGCAAAAAGTGAATAAAAGAATGAAAACGCAATGTGATGCTTCGGTTAGTTCAGCATGACAAATTTTTGAGTAGTATTTTCATACCTCACCAACTCCATACAGCAAATTAGAGGTTAAAAAAGCCAAACGTTACAATTTTTGTATAAATTTGCAGAAATACTAATGAAAAACTCAATGAAAGCAAAATTTTTCCTCATTTCAGCGTTAGGATTGTCAACCCTTTTTGGATGTATTGAGGGCGATAACTATGTAAGGTTTAACGATTATGTAACCATGGAAGCAGGATTACTGCCCGATACAATGATATTAAACGAACCATACAACCTTCAAATAAGGGCATCGGCGCCAAATGGCTGCTGGTATAATGTTAAGGTTTACCTGAACGTTAAATCCGATTCTGCATACTTTTTCAGTGCAGCTGCCACATACGAGAATCATGGAGAACCATGTACCCAACAACTGGTTACGCACGACACAACAATAACCATAACACCCAAAGTGGCAAAAACTCACCTAATGTACTTTTACAATCCCACTGGAGACCCTCAAATTAGGATTGATACAATTTACATTAAAGCTGAATAGCCGGTTAGGGTAAAACCCCTCATGGTTGTAGTATAAGTAAAAGAGACTATAGCCATGAGAACTAATCTGGATCGATACTCTGAATACGAGAACAACCTGCTGAACAGAGTAACAACCCTGCTGATAATTGTAGTTATTACAGCTATTTTAGGGTTAGTTTGTGTTGAAAACTTCCTGCTCAGGTAAGGGATTAGTATGTTCGGGTCATTCGTTCGGGTACAACTATGATAAAATCGGCAATGCCCATATTTTCCTTTGCCAAAGCATTGACATCATCCTGGGTTACAGTTGCAATTGTCACAATTTTCAGGTTCGGCATTTTTCGCTTTACATACCAGTATATTCCCTCGTAGTTGTTAGAGTGGTAGGAACCATGAAAATGTAGAAAAACCTTACCGCTACTTGTGTTTCGGGTTATATTATATGCCATAGTTGCATCCTTAATGGCCTGTGCCATTGGGAAATATTCGGGGTTCGATTTCCCTTTACCGGGCATTCCCATCATACTGAGCATTCCCTTATAGCATCCCAGGTTTGGGTCATACTCTACTGGCAAAGGGGCAATGAATGATTTTGCCATTACTGATAGAGATTGTAGCGTATCAAAACCACCTGCCGAAACCATAGCAGCATAGCGGCGAGGAATATTTGTGGCAATAAATTTTAAACCTTTGCTTTTAGCAAATTCAACCAGTGGCTTATAATCGGTTTTATAGTTGGGCCACAAACGAGCTTCGGCTTCGAACCGTTGCTGGCTAATTAAGCCACCAAGATACTCATCCAGAATAAGTTGATTATCGGCTTCAAACATCTCAGCACCCAGTATTATATTCCCTTTTGTGGCATCAAAAACATCAACTGTTAATTCCAGTTCAAGCCAATGCGCTATGGGGTTGTCGTGCAGCTCTCCAAATAACAATAAGTCGGAATTTTTTATCGCACTTACAACACTCTGGTAAACAACCTTTTCCCCTTTCCCATTGAAGAGGGTGTAGGCGTGCTTGTCCTGTCCGAAAACGTTTACGGAAATTAAACAAACGATTAAACAAAAGAATGCTTGTTTCATAGAAATTAGTTTATATTTGTCGCCGGGACTAAATTAACCTTTTTCTGAGCAAATAGTTCAAATAAGTAAAACTTTATCTGATAAAGCATGGAAATTAAAAGAACTTTTGACATTCTTGAAGCAGGCAAGGACACCTATGAGAACAGAACAGTAATTGCTGTAAAGAAAAATGGGGTTTGGGATGAGTACACCATAGAGCGATACTCACAAATGGCTCACAACCTCAGCTATGGCTTGCTGTCCATGGGGCTTAGGCCTGGCGATAAGGTTGCTAACATCAGCGGCAATCGGCCTGAATGGAATATTGTTGACATGGGTATTACCCAAGCCGGAATGGTTCATGTGCCCATTTACCCAACAATCAGCACCGATGAATACAAATACATTCTAAAGCATGCAGAGGTAAGAGCCATTTTTGTAGGCGATAAGGCCTTGTACCAAAAGCTTCAACCCCTTACCGCCGACCTCGAGAATTTTATTGGGATTTTCTCAACAGTAGAAAATGGCGATATCCGCAGCTGGAACGAAGTACTGGAGCGCGGCAAGCAGACTGCACATGAATGGGTTGAGGAGCTTTTCAAGATAAAAGCATCGGTTCAACCCGATGATATTGCTACAATTATTTACACTTCGGGCACAACAGGCGTTTCAAAAGGGGTAATGCTTTCACACTCCAACTTCCTTAGTAATGTTGAAGCCTGTAAAGGACTATTCCCCCTTGAGAACGGCGACATTGCCGTAAGCTTTCTTCCATTAAGCCATGTATTTGAACGCATGGTGAACTATTACTACCAAAGCATAGGGGTAACAATTTACTATGCCGATAACCTTGCCACCATTGGCGATGTAATTAAAGAGGTTAAGCCCCATATCTTCATGACAGTTCCCCGCATGCTCGAAAAGACATACGATAAGATAATTGCGGTTGGAAAGGATTTAACAGGGCTAAAGAAACAGATTTTCTTTTGGGCTGTTAACCTTGGCTACAAGTATAACGAGGTACGCAATAGCTGGTATTACCGGATTAGACTTAACCTTGCCCGAAAGTTAATCTTTTCAAAGTGGCAAAAGGCGCTTGGTGGAAGGCTCAAGCTTATCATTAGTGGAGGAGCTGCTCTTCAACCCCGGCTCATGAGGGTGTTCTGGGCTGCTGGCATTCCTGTTTTTGAGGGATACGGACTTACTGAAACCTCGCCTGTAATTGCAGTTAACCACCCTGCTTCACCCGGCAACATTAGGATAGGCTCAGTAGGCCCTGTAGTGCCTAATGTAAAGGTAAAAATAGCCGACGACGGCGAAATATTAATGCAGGGCCCCAGCCTGATGAAAGGCTACTATAAGGCCCCTGATTTAACCCAAATGGCCATTGACGAGGAGGGCTGGTTCCACACCGGCGATATAGGCCATTTGGACGATGGCAAGTTCCTAACAATTACCGATAGAAAAAAGGAAATCTTTAAGCTCTCCAACGGGAAGTACGTTGCACCCCAACTCATCGAGAATAAACTGAAAGAATCGTTCTTCATTGAGCAATGTATGATAGTAGGGGAAAACGAAAAGTTTGTAAGCGCATTAATTTCGCCAAACTTCAGCTTCCTGCACGACTGGTGCAGCCGACATAAAATACATTTTGAAAACAACGAGGAACTGATTACCATTCCTGAGGTTATTGCAAGGTACCAAAAGGAAATTACTACCGTTAACAAGCAGCTCAGCGATTATGAACAAATTAAACGTTACCGCCTAGTTGCAGAGCAATGGACACCACAAACCGGCGAGCTATCTCCAACCCTTAAACTAAAACGTAAGGTTCTGTACGAACGTTACGAAAAAATACTTGAAGAAATTTATGGCCACGCCAAACAAACCGAGGTAAGAGGTGTGGACAAGGAATAATAATGATGTGTATTATATGAAGCAAAAGAGGCTGTTTTTAGCAGCCTCTTTTATTTTTAATTAATACTACAAATAAACCGAAATCCCTACTTGCCACTGTGAGTTCAAATCCTCATTAAACTTATATGGCCATTCGACAGGAATTGACTTGTCAATTGCATCTATAGGACTCTGATTGTGCAAAGCTCCCCATATTGACATTGCTCTACTTTTACTGTTTTTTTCCCAGGCTACTCTTAATCCAATTTTAAGTGCAAAAAAACCTTTAAAATGAACCCAGTTAGAGTTGGCAACTGGATTAGGTTCGTAAAATTTAATATTTACACCATGGCTTGCATACCCTAACTCTAATTCAGCAAATATCCTGTCCACATTACTATCATACTGTTCAAATATTAGCATCGGAGACACCGCTGCAAAAAAACTGTTTCCAGTATAAGTATAAAGTAATTCATGGTTAGTATTAGGCAAACCAGTTTCATTGATATTATATGCATGGCTTGCAGTTATGGCATAACCCCCACGCATGGCAAGACCCAATAATCCAGATTCAGTGAACTGAATTTCGTATCCAACTGATATTCTTGCTTGAACAGGGTTTGTTTCTCCTTTTTTTAACATTGGAGATCCTGCGCCTACATCAATCAGCCATGATTTTTGATAAAGTTCTTGCCCTTTGGCACTTACACTAACAAAAATTAGCCCTATAATGAATGAAAGTGTTTTTATGAATTCATCCATATTAAAATGTTAGTTTATTATATGAACTAATACTGGAAACATTAAAACATATAACCTAATCTCAAGTTTAACATTAAATTTGTTTTGCTATCGCCTTCTAAGTTGAAAAAATAACTAATCCCCGCCCCTGCCTCTAGCATAAAGTGTTTCCAATAAACTCTTCTTACTCCCCACTGTGGGGTAACTGCAAAAAAATCGGCACCTGAAGATTTATGTTCTATTACCGGATTAGAAACGTACCATGTGCTAAGCGATATAAAATTAGCAGAGTTTCCTTTAATATTCTTACCACTACTTTCCCTCTTTAAAATATTGTAGTAGAAACGTGTCTCAAAACTAATAGCGGGGCTTATTGCATAGTATGAACCCAATGAGCTGCTGTAACCCGCACCTCCTTGCATCCCCAATCGACCAATCAAAGTAACCCTTTTAGCAATAGGGCTCTCGTAATTATAGGTTAAACCAAGCACCTCCATGCTAACGGAATGATTCTTTTTTAACAACAATGAATCTTGAGCTTTCAGGTTTAGGGCAGCGATAAAAAATAATCCAAAATAAAAACATTTAAACTTCATAATAAAAAAGATTTAGTAAATTGATTATTAAACAATTATTAAAACACGATTTAATTATTTTGAAAGTTATTTATTTATACAATTCCAAAATATTTTAAAACAATCAGAATTACTCGAATTAAAAACTCACAAAATTATATCGTTTGTTAATATATGCAATTACTTCATTTGTCATCCTGAGCGTATCGAAGGATCTCTCAACAACCCTATGAGATGTTTCGCTTACGCTCAACATGACAATAGTTTCACGAAAAATTCCACTTGTCATCCCGGGGACCAAGAGGAATCTCATCAAAGGGGATAATAGAAAGAGGACAAAGAGATGCTTCGGCGAGCACAGAGTACAGATAGATATGACGCAGGATTCAATCCTGATATTTCGGGACTCAACATGACAAGCATCCTTAACTAAGCGAAATTAAAACACCTTATTTTTAAACTCTAAACCTTTTGTACAAGAACTCCTCGTTTACGGGTAATGAGCAATAGGAGAAAAACAATTGCCCCATTCACAATTAAAAGTTCAAACCCAAATTTGTAGCCATTAAACAGAAGGATAGAGTATTTATTCAGGAGATAGCAAGCCAATGGAGAGAAAACAGCAATAAATGGTACAAGCTTATCGTTCACCTGAAAAGGAGTAAACAGACCAAACGCGTACAGACCAAGTAGAGGGCCGTAGGTATATCCGGCTATAGTAAAAATAGCATCAATCACTGAGCGGTCGTTGAATGCATTAAAAACAATAATAACAAGTATCATCAGTATTGATATAAAAACATGCACCCACTGCCTAACCCTTCGTAATCTATCCTCGTCCATACCTTTGGTATTTAGTACATCAATGGTAAACGATGTGGTTAAAGCGGTTAAGGCTGAGTCGGCGCTGGAGTATGCGGCAGCAATTAAACCCAGGAAGAACAAAACACCAACTATTTGTGGCAGGTATCCCTGGGTGGCCAGGGTAGGGAACAAATCGTCGGACAATGCAGGAAGAGGTATGCCTTTCTGTACAGCGAAAGCGTGCAAAAGCACACCAAGCGATAGAAAAAGTAGGTTTACCGGTAGAAATGCAAAACCATACCAGTACATGTTTTTGCGGGCATCCTTGTAGTTCCGGCAGCTAAGGTTTTTCTGCATCATGTCCTGGTCAAGCCCTGTCATTACTATGGTTATAAATGCGCCACCAAGAAACTGTTTCCAGAAGTAGAATCGCTGGTTTGGATCGTCGAAAAACCAGACCCTGGAAAGCGGACTGCTGCTTACCGCCTTTACAATGCCTGAGAGGCTGAGATTTAAATCGCTTGAAATATAGTAAACACAAAGCGAAACGGCTGTTAACATTGCAATGGCTTGAAACGAATCGGTCCATAGCACAGTGCGCACACCGCCTTTGCGCGTGTAGAGCCAAATCAATAAAACAGTAATGGACACTGTAACCCAGAAAGGAACGCCCAAAGCATTAAAGATTGAGAGCTGCAATACATTCGAAACAATGAATAACCTGAATGCAGACCCAATAACCCTTGAAACCAAGAAGAGGAATGCCCCGGTTTTATATGAGTAAAAACCAAAGCGTGCATCCAGGTAGGTGTATATCGATTTTAGGTTTAACCGGTAGTAAAGGGGTAAGAGCACGTTTGCCACAACAAAATACCCCAGCAGGTAGCCCAATACCATTTGCATGTATGAAAATTGGCTGGTTAAAACCCATCCCGGAACCGAAATGAAGGTAACGCCCGATATGGAGGTTCCAATCATGGCAATGGACACCAAATACCAAGGCGATTTACGGTTACCAATAAAAAAAGTATCGTTATTGGAATTGCGCGAAGTGAAATAGGAAATCACAAAGAGAGCAATGAAATATCCAATGATTACAGCAATAATCAGGCTTGTTGACATACGGCAATAAAT
The DNA here is from genome assembly GCF_037481895.1 of Tenuifilum sp. Taxonomy (NCBI): domain Bacteria; kingdom Pseudomonadati; phylum Bacteroidota; class Bacteroidia; order Bacteroidales; family Tenuifilaceae; genus Tenuifilum; species Tenuifilum sp. Next base: position 19,971 of record NZ_JBBFKU010000005.1, on the reverse strand, counting down.
TTGAGCCAACAAGTGTATGAAAAAATCTACACATTACAAAAACTAAGCAAGGCTGCAAACCTATTTGAGCGAAAATCGTTTAATGTATCATCGCAATATTCTACTCTTATTAACTAGATTTGCCAAACAAACGACATAAACATGCAAACCCATACATACCCATCAAAACTGCTGGAGAGAGCTGTTGAGGAATTGGCTAAACTCCCCGGGATAGGAAATAGAACTGCACTAAGGTTAGCCCTTCATTTACTCAGGCAGCCCCAAGCCGAAGTTGAGCAATTCCTTACTGCTATTGGCGAAATGAAAACAAATATACACTTCTGCTCCGTTTGTCACAATATTTCCGATACCGATATCTGCTCAATATGTTCATCGCCATCGCGCGATAGAACAACTATTTGTGTGGTTGAAACCATAAAGGATGTGATGAGCATTGAAAATACCATGCAGTACAAAGGTGTTTACCACGTGCTGGGTGGAGTAATAAACCCCATGGAGGGAATTGGCCCTAACGATTTAACCATTAACAGCTTGGTTGAAAGGCTGTCGACCAGCGAGGTAAATGAGGTGATAATGGCTTTAAGCGCCACAACCGAAGGCGATACCACCAACTTCTTCATCTACAAAAAGATTAAAAATTTCCCGGTAATGGTTACCACCCTTGCCCGAGGTGTGGCTTTTGGCAATGAGCTGGAGTATACCGACGAGGTCACCCTTGGCCGTGCCCTGCTTAACCGGGTGAGGTTTGACAATTCTTTCTCCGTGGAATAATTTTTGAACTTTAACAAAAAGATTGTATTTTTAAAACATCATTATTCTATACAAACATGTTCAAGTATTGCTTAACCCTTATAATAGCTGCAACAATTTCGCTTTTTGCTGTTGCCCAATCGAACATTAGCGATTTTATTGCCAACGGCAATCAAAAAATTAAGGAAAAGGATTTCAAGGGAGCCCTTGCTGAATTTAAGAATGCGCTCAACGTATCGCCTAACGACTCCCTAGCTTTAAATGGAATTATCAGGGCAAATACACTGCTAGAGGATTACAAGGAGGCTCAACGATGGATTGCCATTGCACTTGAGGCATACCCCAACAATCCCGATTTCCTGTTTCGTAGGGGTATTATTCACAACTTAAACGGTTACCACGATAAGGCTATTGAGGACTTTGTAAGCGCCCTCGGCCAAAACCCAAATACTCAGCTCAAGGTACAAATATTACTGAATAAGGCTTCGGCCCATTTTAAGATTGAACAGTTTGCAGAATCGCTTGCCGACTATAACAAAGTTGTGGAACTGGATCCCCGCAATTTTAATGCCTACAACTTCCGGGGGCTTGTTAACTTCAGGCTTGGCTACTATATCGATGCCGTTACCGATTACACAACCGCTATCGACCTCGATCCAACATCTCCTCTACCCTACTACAACAGGGGCATGAGCCTGCTTAAGCTGAATGAAACCCAAAAAGCCTGTGCCGATTTTCGTAAGGCTTGCCAAATGGGTTACATGACCTCCTGCAAGATGGTGGTGGCGGAATGCGGAGCCCGGTAGAAAAGTTAATAAATATTGCTCAATAAAAAATTAGTCCCTATTGGGGACTTTTTTATTTAACTCAAACATCATGAACTAAACAGGGCTAATTTTAGAGGAATGAGCCGGAATGAACCGGAATGAGTCGGAATAAACGGAATATGATGGAGTTAGAATTAGAAGAAGTTAGAGGAAGTTAAAGGAAGTTAGAGGAATAGTAAAAATTGAAAAGTGAATTGCGAAACCCAATGAAAATGAGTCGGAATGAACCGGAATGAGTCGGAATAAACGGAATATGATGGAGTTAGAATTAAAGGAAGTTAGCGGAAGTTAGAGGAAGTTAGTGGAATAGTGAATAGTGAAAAGCAAAGTATCATGAATTAATAAATTTAACTAAGTTAATATAATGGACGCAGTAACATTTTTAGGGTCGGTATTACATCGATAAGCCAATAGAAACAAGTTATTTAATTTTTTTGTATGTAAACTGAACAATCTCGGTCTAAAAATTTTGAAATATCTAATTACATTTTTTAACTTAGCAGCAATATTTAGTAATAGATATTTTGTAATAGCCTTGGTTTAATAACATATTATAAGAAAAACGCCATGATTAACGACCTAGATCAAATTCTATCGGCAAGCGCTAAAAGGATGAAGCGTTCGGTGATAAGGGAATTGCTAAAAATGACTCAACGTCCTGAACTTATCTCTTTTGCCGGAGGTCTTCCTTCGCCTGAGAGCTTTCCGGTTGAGCAGCTAAAACAGGTAGTAGTAGAGGTATTAGATACCGATAGCGCTCGCGCCCTTCAGTATAGCGAAACCGAAGGCGATAAAAGGCTCCGGGAGATTCTGGTTGAAAAGTATAGGAAAGAAGGGCTGAACATCAATATAAACAACCTGATAATCTCCACCGCATCGCAACAGGCGCTTGACCTTATTCCAAAAATATTTGTTAACCCTGGCGACAAGGTTATTTGTGGGTTACCCAGCTATCTAGGGGGAATTTCCGCATTCGCCACATACGGAGCCGATCTTGTAGGTATTGAGCTCGACGACCATGGAATGCGCTCCGATTTGCTTGAACAGAAAATGCAGGAATTGCAACGGAAAGGTCAAAAACCCAAATTTATTTACGTTATACCTGACTTCCAGAACCCAACCGGCATCTGCATGCCTGAAAGGCGAAGACTAGAAATAATTGAGATTGCAAGAAAGTACAACGTTTTAATAGTTGAGGACAGCCCATACCGTGAGGTACGGTTCAGCGGAACTCCACAGCGCACAATGTATGAGTTGGATGGCACTGGCCAGGTTATATTACTTGGCACAATGTCGAAAATATTTGTACCCGGATTCCGCCTGGGCTGGATAGTTGCTCATGAAGAAGTTATTGACAAGTTGGTTGTAGCAAAACAAAACACCGACCTTTGCACCTCATCGTTTGTTCAAAAAATAGCCGCTAAATACTTCGACAAGGGATACTTTGATCCCAATTTGGCTAAAACCAATGCCATGTACAAGGAAAAGCGCGATGCCATGGTGGAGGCCTTTCATAAGTTTATGCCCAAAGGTGTGAAATGGACTGAACCCGAGGGAGGACTCTTCCTATTTGTTACCCTGCCTGAATATATTGATGCCGAAGACCTATTCAAAATTGCAATTGAGGAAAATGTAGCCTTTGTTCCAGGCACGGTATTTTACTGCAATGGTGAGGGCAAGAATACTCTTCGTATCAACTTCTCATTCATGTCGAAAGAGCTAAACATTGAAGGAAGCCGAAGGCTTGCCAATGCAATAAAACGAATGATAAAAGAGTAACACCTATCATCCACAAATCTTTTAGTATTGCCACTGGGTTTAAATTTGTAAAAGATTGCTCAGTGGCTTTTTTTTTGATTTTATACTGGAGCTAAACCTCATTTACCTTGCTCTGTTGGTACGCATTTTTTATTCGAAATACTTCTCTTCAGCAAGCTTTAAGTATTACTGCTAGGAATACCTGCATTTTTGCAACATTTTTGTATATTTCCACAAAATTAATCGGCGTTTTTCTGATTCATGGAACTCTCGGTTGTAGTTGTAAACTATAATGTTCGGTATTTTTTAGAGCAATGCCTGGTAAGCGTATTTGCAGCACTTAAAGGGATTGAAGCCGAAGTATGGGTAGTTGACAATGCTTCAACCGATGGTTCGGTTGAAATGGTAAAGCTTAAATTTCCCCAGGTAAAACTAATATCAAACCAAACCAACCTAGGCTTTTCCAAAGCCAACAACCAGGCCATAAAACTTGCAAAAGGGAGATATACCCTTTTACTAAACCCCGATACGGTTGTTCAGGAGGACACCTTCAGGGAGTGCATAAATTTTATGGATACCCATCCTGACGCCGGGGGGTTAACAGTTAAGATGATTGATGGGAAGGGGCGTTACCTACCCGAATCCAAGCGAGGGTTCCCATCGCCTTGGGCATCGTTCTGCAAAATTTTTGGGCTAACCTCACTTTTCCCTAAATCAAAACTTTTTGCACACTACTACCTTGGCCATTTGGATAAAAACGCAACCCATGCAATAGAAATAATGCCTGGCGCCTTCATGTTCCTCCGTTCGGAGGTTCTAAAACAGGTTGGACTGCTCGATGAGCAGTTCTTTATGTATGGAGAGGATATCGACCTTTCATACCGTATCCTACAACACGGATATAAAAACTATTACTACCCAAAATGTCAAATAATACATTACAAGGGCGAAAGCACAAAAAAAGGTAGTTTGAATTACGTTATAGTATTCTACAAAGCCATGATACTGTTTGCGCAGAAGCATTTCAGCAAACAGAAGCAAAATCACTTTGTGACTATGATAAAGCTAGCCGTTGCAATACGGGCAACGGTCTCAATAATAAAAAGGTTAATAATTAAAGTTTGGTTACCAGTTACCGATTTTGCCTTAATGTTTTTGGGAGCCTACCTACTCATACCTTGGTGGGAGCAACTTAGGCATGGTGCAACCAATATATACCCCCGCGATATTCTTTATGCGCTAATCGGTTTCTACCTTTTAACCTGGATTATGTCCCTTTGGCTATATGGCGCATACGACAAACCTCAAAACTTAAAATCCGGGGCGAAAGGTATACTATATGGCACAATTGCCATACTGGTTGTTTACTCCATTCTGCCTCAAAACTTCCGGTTTTCACGTGCCATCATTCTAATCCTATCGGCATGGTCATTACTATCAATCACCCTAAACAGAATATTAGCATCGACATTCATTGAGAGTTTACTTAAATTGAATGCCCGGAAAAAAAGTGTTTGCTTTATTGGTACAGCTAGTGAGTTCAAGGGTTCAGAAGAACTTTTAATACAGGCTGGTTTTCACCGTAATAATATCACCCACCTGCTCCCTGAGGAGGTTTTAGATGAGCATCAAAGAGCAAAAAAAGAGATTATTGCCGATGCAATTAAATATCAAAATATCTCCGAGATAATTTTTGGAACAGAGGGTATCCCTATGACAAGTATTATTCACGCCATGATGTACCTTTCAGAATTTGATATCGATTTTAAGATTGCGCTACATGGTGGCAACTCAATTGTTGGCAGCAGTTCCGTGGAATCCCAGGGTGAACTTTACACTCTTGAAGTAATACCACTAGCAAAACCAGTAGCAAGGCGCCAGAAAAGGATTTTCGACATTTTATCGTCGGCTCTGATAATCGTGCTCTTCCCTATTCTATGGATATTCCTTGTAAAACCCTTAATGGTTTTAAAAAGTGCACTGCAGGTTTTTAAAGGGGAAAAAACATGGATTGGCTATAACCATCCTAACATTTCCAAACAAAATTCGGTTTTAAAACCATCGGTTTATTTGTATAGTAAATGGGGCAAAGGTTTAACTAGTACTGTAGGCCTCGATTTCTACTACGCCCAACATTTCAGTATCACCCTGGAAGTATCGGAGCTAATCAGGAATATTTTTAAAACCCAAGATTAGCATTAAAAACCATTTTGTCTGGATTTTCTTCAATTTTGGTCTGATGACTTTCAACCTTTTACACAATTAGGTGTTAATAGAGGTGAAAAAGAAAATTCAAATAACATGGCAGAAGTAAAGATAGTACTCCCAGCAATGGGCGAAGGTGTTACCGAAGCAAAAATTACAAAATGGCTTGTTAAACCCGGCGATTTGGTTGAAGTTGACCAACCTCTAGTAGAAATAGCAACTGACAAGGTTGATTCCGAAGTTCCATCGACCAGCAAGGGTAAGGTAAAACAACTACTTTTTAACGAAGGTGACTCGCCTCAGGTTGGGCAGGCTATTTGCATACTTGAAGTGGAAGGGGTTATTGCAGAAGGAAGCAAAACACATGTTTCTCCGGCTGAGCCAAAATCGGCACAAAAGGAAAAACCTGTTGCTAAACCTATTGAGATTAAAGAAAAAGCAGAAGTTAAACAAGAAATAAAAACGTTGCGTTACCTTTCACCGTTGGTGCGTAGCATGGCTAAACAGGAAAATATTGCCCTTGAGGAATTGGAAAAAATAGAAGGCACCGGGTTAGATGGCCGAATAACCAAGGACGATCTACTGAAGTACATAGAAAACCGTAGTAATCGAATTTCACAAATTGAGGCCGAGGCCAAAGAGCGGATCCAGACCGAAACACCCATTCAGTACACTTCGCCTACCGATACCAACAGCAGCGTTCTTGCGCATGAGGTAGTACCAATGGATCGTATGCGCAAGCTAATTGCTGATCACATGGTTCGATCCAAGCAAACCTCGGCACATGTGGCCTCGTTCATTGAGGTTGATGTTACCAATATGGTTAACTGGCGCGAAACCAATAAGGATAAGTTCCAAAAAACATATGGTGATAAGCTTACACTAACCCACTTGTTTGCACAGGCAACCATTGCTGAAGTAAAACGTTACCCACTGCTTAACTCATCGGTTGAGGGAGATAATATCATTCTAAAGCGCGACGTTAACCTTGGCATTGCTACTGCTCTACCCAATGGCAATCTGATAGTTCCGGTAGTAAAACGAGCAGAGACTCTCAACCTGATTGGTATTGCAAAAAGCATTAACGATCTTGCCCAGCGAGCACGCGACAACAAACTTAAACCCGATGAGATTGTAGGAGGGACTTTTACCATTACCAACCTTGGCTCGTTCGACACCCTAACAGGAACCCCAATTATTAACCAACCCCAGGTTGCCATCCTGGCAATTGGTGCTGTAAAGAAACGTCCCGTTGTTATTGAAACCCCATCGGGCGATATGATTGCCATACGTCACATTTGCATCCTTTCACTATCATACGATCATCGGGTGATTGATGGTGCCCTCGCAGGGCAATTCCTTAAATCGTTACGCGATAGGCTTGAAAACTTTACCCCATCCGAAATATAGACTTTTATAAATGTTTAAAATAAAAAAGGATGAGTTCCGGCTAAACTCATCCTTTTTATTGAGGCGCGGTAGACTTTTTTATCAATCTATAACAACATTTTATCAAAATTAAAGAGAACCAACCCTATTGCCATGGAAACAAAAAACATTAATAAACGTAACAAAACAAAGACGTTTAATCATTACAGTAACAAAAAAATACTGTAATATTGTTACATATTTAACTTAATGGTTATATATTTGAAGAATAAAGTTTTATATTGAATTGATTAAAGCAGTAAAAACATTTTAGCTTACTAGTGATTGACAGAATGAGGCAGGGAGTATTCTTGATTCTTTTACTGCTAATTTCGTTTAGTAGTTCGAGCGCTCAACGGAGCTCTTACTACCGTCGTATATTTGTTGATGCGGAGTACTACATGCTTTACGAGGAGTACCGCGATGCCCTACCGCTATACCAGGAACTTTACAAGGCCTACCCCAACAACTACAACCTAGCGTACCGCATTGGCCTGTGTTACCTGAATATTCCGAACGAAAAAGCCAAATCGTTACCTTACTTTGAAAAGGCAATAACTTCGATTTCAGATAACTACAAAGAGGGGTACTTTACTGAAACCAATGCGCCAAAAGATGCTTACCTCCACTATGGCCGTGCTCTGAGAATATTGGGCCAGTTCGACAAGGCGCAAAAAGCCTTTGAAACCTATAAGAACCTACTGAAACCAAACGAAATAACCGAACTTAGAATTGTAAGAAAAGAACTTGAGGCTCTTGATAACGCCCGTTTCTTTACCTCAAATCCACTAAAGCATAGAATGACCCCCGTGGGTAGAAATATTACCACCCGTTTCCCTGAGGTCAACCCGGTTTCCGATAGTAGCGGCAACACGCTTGTATACACCTCGGTACAGCGGTTTTACAATGCTATTCTTATAAGCAACAGGGGCAACGAGTTTTGGAACAATCCGCTAAACCTCAACCCTCAACTCTACGCCGATGGTGAAATTAGAACCGTTGGTATTACATCGAACGGAAATGTTCTTTTGCTATCGCGTAACGATAACGACATATACAATCTGTACTACAGTACATACAACAAGGAAACCAACTCATGGGCTCCAATCACAAAATTCCCCAAGGAGATTAATACTTCCAAAAGCTGGCAGACCTTTGGGTCACTTTCCAGAAATGGCGATACCCTTTACTTCAGCAGTAACCGCGAAGGTGGCTTTGGCGGATTTGATATCTGGATGTCCATCAAAACATCGAATGGTTGGTCTTCGCCCATAAATCTTGGCAAAAATGTTAACACCCCATTCGATGAGATTGCTCCATTCCTAACCGAGGATGGGAAACGTCTATTTTTCAGTTCCAATGGGCTTAAAACAATGGGTGGTTTTGACATCTTCTACTCCGATTACGAAAACAAAGCCTGGGGCATACCAATAAACGTTGGCTATCCGCTCAACACCACCGACGACGACACCTTCTTCTTCCCAATTAAAAATGGTAAAGAAGGCTACTACTCAAAGAATTCGGAAAGTAAGGGAGATGAAGACATTTACCATGTTGCCCTGGATATTAAATCGCCCCGCTAGCCAATGAAAGCATTTAGAATTTCAGTATCCCTTCTGCTGTTAGCTTGGCTACCGTTCTACTCCTCAGGCCAAACTAGAACCGAAATTGACGAAACCTATCGGGATGCAAACTCATACTTCTACTTTGAGGATTACGAGGAAGCGCTGGCACTCTACCAAAAAATTTACAAGTTCCAGCCCGACAACTACAACCTCAACTATAGAATAGGCTTTTGTTACCTTAACATCCCTGGCAGTAAACATAAATCTATTCAGTTCCTCGAAAAAGCTGTTCAAAACACTACTACAAGGTACAACGAGGAATCCATCACCGAGCAACGTGCTCCAATTGATGCAATATTTTACCTGGGTAACGCCTACCTAACAGTCAATAGGATTGATGACGCTTTAAAAGCATACGAAAAATTTTATAGCTTAACAAAGGGCAAATCCGACTGGGACTTTGATTACTTAAACCATCAGATCTATGTTGCCAAAAACTCACTCAAAATTCAACGTAATCCGGTGGATTTTATAATGGCAAACCTGGGTGATAAAATCAACGACAGATTTCCAAACTTCAACGCTGTTGTATCGGGTAATGGGAAAGTTCTTGCATTCACAACCAAGCTAAAGTTTTACAATGCCATTAATATTTCCCGTAAAAACGAAAAGAACCAGTGGGAAAAGCCGGTTAATATCACTTTAGATTTACAAACTGACATAAGCTGCTCAACCTTATGCCTCTCGTACGATGGGAACGAGCTATACTTGTTCAGAGATGATAATCATGATGGAAACATCTATGTCACCCGGTTTAATGGGAAGAAATGGTTACCAATTAAAAAGTTAAACCCCAATATCAATACCGAGGCATATGAAACCCACGCCTCGTTAAGTCCCGATGGTAAACAGCTATTTTTTACCAGCAATAGGAAAGGGGGATTTGGGGAACTTGACCTTTGGGTTAGCACAAGAACATCAGGCGATGACTGGGGGCCAGCTCGCAATCTGGGCGCAACAATTAACTCTCCTTTTAACGAAAACACACCGTTTATCAGCACCGATGGCACTACGCTCTATTTTAGCTCCGAGGGTCATGATAACATGGGAGGATACGACATTTTTGTTTCGCAGCTTTCAGGGAAAGGCGATTGGACAACCCCTATAAATCTGGGATACCCCCTAAACACTACTGACGATGACCTGTTCTATCACCCCATCGAAGATGGAGCAACAGCCCTTATAGCTCGCTTTGATGATAATTCATTTGGTGAAACCGATATTTTTGAGATAGAACTTTTTATTCCACGATTCAGAAAAAGCATAGTACCAAAAACAGTTGCGCAAGAACGTACCACCGATAAAACTTTTGCCCGGCTAATAGTTGACACCCTTTCAACAAAAGGTTTGGCATCCATTGATGCCAATGAAACCGTTACAAAGATTGATATTAGCGGCAACAACACAATAAAACTATTCCTTAACGGGAAAGCATACGGGGTAATCCCATCAAGAATAGAGGAGTTGGCTGAAGTTAAAAGAGTATCAGAAACTGAGATTGCAGCTAAGACTTACACCGAAGAAACAAACAATCAGACACCTAGCACCATATCAAGTAATTCAACTACGGATGCTACCTTTAAGAATAATTTTGGCGATACTACCCCACGTTCCCAGTGGCCAACCGACACCCCTACCGTAAAACAAAAAGCATTTGAGCTAAACAATGCAAGCATTAACGACGACAGCTATTTCTCTGAGATATTGCTTTTACTAACACCTAATGAGAAACAACAAGATATTCTTCCTGTTCTGAAAAGGAACTGGAAATTTAGCACCGAAAACCTAAACGAGACCATTATACATTTTGCATCATCGTTTAAAACCGACAAAGAGCTTAACACCATAATTTATAGTTTAACCGAACTTTACGATAAAATCGGAAATCTAAGCAATACCCAATCAGGCAAAAAGGAACAAAAATTTACCAAGAACAATCGAACTTTAATCATAAAGGCATATAACGAACTTATTAACAAAGCCTCAAAACAGCTTGGCAATGACCTAGCATTGGTTATGCTTAAAAACAAAGAGATTGGAAATCTGACACAGCTCATTGAATTATACAGCAAGCAAAACCCGGAAGGCTTCAATGCAAATAGAGAGGAACTTACACTCCTGTTGGCTCGAATGGCAATTAGTGAATATGTTTCATTGCCCAATGAGCAAAAAATATCGCTCTACAATAGCAGTACAGGAAAGACCAGTGTTGAACCCTCGTATATCTGGCTATGGGTATTGCTTACATTGATAGCAATGGGGGTGATTATTTATCTCGGAATAGAATATTATAAAAAGAAAACAAGCTAAAACGTTGGACAAGGAATGGCCTTCCAGCGCTTTTTAGGCGTTAACCTAAATTCATATATCATAGATATTTCATGTGAACCACCTGAGGCCAAACCAAGTCGGGATATTGTAAAATCGTAGCTATACCCCATACTTACTTGCTCCCACTTGTAACCAACCATAAAAGCTAAGGCATCAACCCTTCGGCCAACGGAGTTTTTGGGTAACCCCCTCCACCAAACACCAAAGCTAATGGGTTGTGAATAGAAGTATAATCCCAAATCGAGCTGGCGATAAATATCCTGAACCCGATAATTAAAGGCAACAGTAAAGGATTCCTCGATTCTACTGAGCAAAAAACCTTTTGTAATGTACCTATACCCCCCATGCACGGTTATCTTATGCGGCAGCCTAGAATTATCGTCGTAGAAAGTGGCCACGGGTTTAAGCATATGATCCCAGGTAACACCAAGCCACATATTATCGGAGTATGCCAGGATTGAAGACGAAACATCAATATCCCATACAGCATCCTTACCAGGCTGAGTAACCGAGGTTGGTGGCATTGGTGTAGATGTAAGCTGATCGCTAAAAATCAGTTTGCTGAAATCTATGGAAATCTGCTGGAGGAAGAAAGCCAGACCGGGTCGTAGATGCCAATCGGGGAAAGGCTCAATATCGTATGAATAAAGCACACCCATCCTAGTATTTGCCAAGTTACCGTCACCGGCCTGATCGCGCATAGCCATAACGCCAAAGCCGCTTCGGAAAGCGGGAGAGTTGTGATCCCATGAAACGCTGAAGGTGTTGAATGTTCCCGGGACAAACGTCCACTGGTTGCGATAGTTTGCAGCAACCCTATACCCAACTATACCTCCGGTAAATGAAGGGGATAAGTACAAAGGATTTGCATAAAACTGGGTAAACTGCATATCCTGGGAGAAAACCGAAAATGCAGAAAAAAGCAGTAAAACAGAATACCAGTATTTTTTAAAACTGTTCATAATTCAACTCTATTACCTCAAAAGGGTAACATTCCCTTTCATGTCAAAAGGCTTTCCATTGGTAAACTTACCTATTGCTCGCCACATGTAAACTCCCTGTTGTGCAAGTTTACCTTTAATATAGCCGTCCCATCCAATATTCACATCGGTTGATGTAAATATCTGCTCTCCCCAGCGTGAGAAAATCATTAGCTTATACTCAACCACACCATAGTGATACGGGTGGAATACTTCATTCTTGTAATCGATAGCATCGTACAAACCGCCATTAGGCCCTGCAGGATTAGGCTTAAATGCGTTAGGGAATTTCAGGTACCCAACCCCTTCGACCCAAACAGCGGGGAACTTGGAAATTGAATCGACACAAACATCGTTGCCATAGTCCATGTAAGCCCAGAGGGAAATTCTGAATTCACCTAAACGGTCGTAAGTGTGAACGGGGTCGCGCTCTGTGGTTTGATACCCATCACCAAAATCCCACTGACAGCGAGTAAACTGCGTGGAAAGGTTATAGGCATGAATGGTGGCATCGGGCAACATCACGCGTTGGGGGAAAATGGCAAAATCGGCTTCAGGGCTTTCGTAAACTCGGAAGATCTTATAGAAGAACCTTGGCCCTGCATCGTTGGTAACAGTTAACTTAACAGTGTAGTAACCTGGCTCAGTGTATGTATGGCGTGGATTACGTTCGGTCGATGTAGTTCCATCGCCAAACTCCCACAGGTAATTGTCGGCAAACTGTGAGGCATCAACAAGTTGCACCTCCATGGGAGCACAAGCCGAGTCAACACTACTCGTAAAGTAAGCTACCGGCTCGGTGGGTAACAGGTAAATCAATACCGTATCGGCATCCCAGCATCCATGAGGTGCATCAACCCGCATGGTAATGCGGTACCTAAAGTTTTGATCCTTGGGTCCCCACCTAGTGTATGTTTTGGTGAGCGGGTCTTTAACGGTACTAAAAGTATTGTCGCCGAAGGTCCAACTGTAACTCCAACTACTTGCAGCAGGGCTACTCTGGTTATAAATTTTAAAGGTAGCATTGGGGAACACCTGCAGGGGTGGCTCAGCGGCAATATTGGCAATTGGAGTTGCGTAAACGGTTATCTGCTGTGTATCGCGGTCGAAACAGCCAAATTCCGAGGATGCATATAATACCACATTGAAAACTGAATCGGTCTCACCAAAGTTGAGGAAAGAATGCCTTGGGGTTGGGAACGACGAGGTAATACCATCGGCAAAATCCCACTCATAGAACCTTGCGTTAATAGTATTATTGGTAAAGTTCACCTCAAATGGACTACAAGCGGCATAGCCAGGGTTTGCCACATACGAAGCAACTACCTCAGGAAAAACATAAATGGTTTGGAAAACGCTATCGTCGCAACCAAATTCTGTAACAGTCCTTAACTTTATTTGGTATGGTTGAACTGCATTGCTCAGGTTATGGAAAATATGCCGCATATTAGCCTGACTTGTAGTGGTGGAATCGGCGCCATCACCAAAATCATACTCAAAGGTTAGGTTAGTACCCAACGAGTTATTATCAATTTCAACATCGAATGGAGGACACGATATATACTCACCTGTTAGCTCCATGGCTGCGTAAGGTCTGGGATGCGCTACCACTTGATGGAAAACACTATCGGTACAGCCATGCTCACTCACCGCAACCATCTTCACAGTAAATGTGCTATCAGCAAACTTATCGGTATTGTAATAGGTTAAAGTGGGGTTCTCCAGCAATGAGTTTACACCACTACCCAAATCCCAGTAGTAGCTATTGTTTGTGCTGTAAGCAACTGTTTGATTTGTGAAGTTCACCGTATGCGGATGACAGCCCGCCAGATTACCTGAAAATTCAGGATAAATATGGGGGAATACTCTAACCGGTAACTTAAGGCTATCGATACACAAAGTGTCGCCCGAGTAACTTGTACGAAGCGTAATTGTAGGTGAAAGAATTACTGGTGGCGAATTTGTGGGGTTAGTATAGGTAACTGCTCCGGGCTGATCGTTGTAAAAGTAAGGTCTTCCATCGCCAAAATCCCAGCGATACTTATACAATGGCGATGTTGATGAATTATTAAGGTTAATTGTCAATGGTGTACAACCCTCAAATAAATTCCACTGGAAGTCGGCTTTAACCAGAGGGTAAACAGTGATTACAGTATCCTTAAAACTCTTACAGCCAAAGGCATTGGTTGAGGTCAACTTAGCGGTGAATTGTACCGACTGATCCTTATAGGTATGGCTATAGGTATGAGGGTTGGGAGTAGCATTTCCATATGTTGAGCCATCGCCAAACTCCCAAAGGTAAGTTGCTAACCCTGATGAGTTATTAGTAAAGTTAACCGTTAAAGGATTACATCCTACCAGCTTATCCACATCGAATCGGGATACAACCCTTGGATAAATTGTTAGAGTCCTATATGTGCTATCGATACAACCCGTTACAGCATCGCGAGTTACCAACTTAATTGTATCGGTAAGTATATCGTTAAGCGTGGAATTATCGAACAGGTACTGGAAAGTGTTTTTATTATTTGTGATGGTATCGCCATTGTAAACCGTGTACCAGTGGAATGTATTTCCGTTGAGTGAGGTATTGGTTAAATCGATATAAAAAGGAGTACATGGCGATTGCTGGGCAAACACAAACTGTGCCTCAACCTTGGGGTGCACCGTGATATCTCTGGTGATACTATCCCTACATCCAAGTGGGTTAATGGTTTTAAGCTTAACGGTGTAAACGCTATCGATACTACCACGGTTTGTAAAGGTGTGGCTTACATTTGGCGTACTTGCGCTTTGCCCATTACCCAAATCCCAAAGGTAAACCAAGCTACCACCGGTAGATGTGGAGGTTAGGGTTACATCCAGATCAGAGCATCCGGCAAGGGTTGATGCATTGAATTGAGCATCCACAACAGGATAAACCTCAATGCTGTGCGAATCAAAGGCAGGACAGCCCTCGTTATTCCTAGCCTCAAGTGTTACGGTATAGGTTGCAATATTGTTAGGATCAATGTTCGTAAAGGTACGGGTGAATGGGTTTCCATTGGCAAAGGTTTCTGAGGCTGGTAAGCCAGGAGCGCCACCGTAAGTCCAAACATAGGTCGATGCCCCAGTGGCTGCAGGATTAAATGTTACATCAAAGGGGGTACAATTTTCAGCATACTCTAAAGTGAAATGCGACTCTACCCTATTGTACACCTCAATACTATGGAAAGCAGAATCGGTACAACCATACTCGCTTACAATCCTTAAACGGGTATTGTAAATGGCATTGTTATTGGGATCATTATTTATATAGATGTGGCTAGGGCTCTTGGTAGTTGACGAACCGCCATCGCCATAAGTCCAGTAGTAATTTGTATTAACCAGAGGTGTTCCCACGCCTGTAAAAATGCTATTATTATTCAGCGTAACATTTAATGGGTTACATCCCCTATCAACCGTTGGGACAAATATTGCCGATACCTCAGGGTAAATCGAGATTGTGCTTGAGGTCGATTTGCTGCAACCGTGACTATTCACTACTGTTAAGCGCGTTGTAGGGTTTTGAACAACTCCTGTTTGGTTTACAAACTGATGGGTAATTGTATTGGGAGCCGCAGGGAGTGTGGTTTGGTCAACCGTGCCATTTCCATCCCAATCCCAACGGTACTCAGTAATACCGGGGTGCTTAGTATAAACATACCTGACATCAAGCGGAGAGCAACCAAAGCTGGTGTCGATTGCAAACTGCGCATCGATAAACGGGTAAACAGTGATGTTAGTTGAAGCTTGTGCTGTACAACCGTAATCGGTAAAAACGGTAAGCGTTACAGGGTAAGTTACATCAGCCCCGGTGAGGTTTACAAAGGTATGGCTAGGTGATTTTAGCGCCGAAGAACTACCGTCGCCAAAGTTCCAGTTATAGATAGTAGCATTGGCCTTGGAGTTATCGGTAAAGTTAACGGTAAGCTCATTGCAGCCTGCTGTTACACTTGGAGTAAAACCTGCCGTTACCGAGGGATATATTACCACATCGTGCGATTCAGTATCGGTACAACCACCTTCATTGGTTACCGTTAACGTTATAGTGCGGGTTACGGGAGTTAACCCATTATTTGTGTAGGGATGTGTGTGATCCAGGTTAGTACCACTTGGCGGTGTACCATCGCCATAGTCCCAGTTGTAGGTTACTATTCCTCCACGCGAGTTATTATCGATACTAGCCGTTACAGGCGAACACTGAGCAGCAGGCGTAACCGCAAAATCGGCGTAAATCTGACTAAATATCCTGATGGTTGTTGTTGCCACATCCTGGCATCCAAATTGGTTGCGGGCTGTAAGGGTAACAACGTAATCCTTAAAGTTGTTTGTTTGGTTGTCGTAAACGTGGGTTGGATTAACCAGCGCCGAAGCTGCACCATCGCCAAAATCCCAGAGGTAAGTATTAACCACATTCCCGGGATTAGTAGAACCCGGCGATGTGCTATTGTTAAATATTACATTGCTTAAATTACAATACTGCGCTTGCGGGGTGGTAAATGCAGCATTCACCTCGGGGTAAACCCTTACGGTACGTGAAACTGTTTGGCTGCATCGGTTCCCGGTATTAAACACCTGCAGCTGTATTACATAATCAATATAGGTATTGGTAGTATTGGTGAGAACAAGGGTGGTATCGCGTCCGGTTTTTTTTGTCATGGGTACACCGTTAAGCGTCCAAACGTAGCGGGCTGTATCGCCAACCGATAGGTTATCGATATTCACGGTTACTGGGGAACAACCTGAACTGACATTGGTGGTAAAATCGGCTGTAAAGTATGAGTAAATGGTAATGCTGGCAGTAGCCGTATCGCGGCACATGAAAGGTGATGTAGCAATCATTCGCATGCTATACGTAGTATCGCGGGGTACGGTGTTTGTGAAAGTATGAACAACCGTGCCGGTTGGGTTATTGGTGACCTGGTTCATTCCATCGCCAAACTCCCAAAGGTAGGTATCGGCGGTATTGCTGGAGGAGTTATTGGTAAAAGTTAACGTTTGTGGATTACAACCCTGAACCGTATTAGGTGTAAAATTAGCATTTATGCTTGGGTACACCGTGATGTACTTCTCGTAAACCTCGGAGCAATAGTCGGCATTCTTGGCCAGGAGTACAACCTTATAAGTAATAGCGGAGTCGGTATTGTTCTGAAACGTATGGGAGAAAGTGAACGGACTTGGTGGGTCAGGGTCAGCTGTTCCAGGGTCGGTATCGTACTTGAGGTAAGCTGATCCATCGCCAAAATCGTATCGCCAGTATGTAATACCTGTGGATTTGTCCTCAAAGTTCACAGTAAGGGGAGCACAACCCTCCACCTTATCGGTAATAAACGATGCGCTAAGCGGAGTTGAAACGAGCACGTCAATAAACGCGCTGTCGGTCATATCGCATGCACCGGAGACAACAACCTTATACTTTGTATTAACCAGAGGTGTTGCCCAGGGTAGCTGTGAAGTGGGATTACTAAGGGTGCTATCAGGAGTCCAGACGTAATCGGTACCGCCGTAAGCGTATAGCTGTACAGGGTTTCCATAGCAGGTTTTAAGTACCTCGGAGTTAGTACCAGCTACCACAGCCTGGACATCTAATTCGTTGTAATCGGAAAAATACCCGTAGAAGCAACCCGAATTACTCCCACCATTAACTATACCCAGGTGGAATATATCCATGGTATTCTCGATGAAGTGGCTGCCTACCAAAATTTCAGTTGAATCATCATCAAAGGGCCCAAAACGTGCAACGCTCCAGTCGGAACCAGGAATTGGAACAAAACTGGCAGGAGGGAACAGGTCATTACGCAACGAATCGTCAAATAAAAATCCGGTTTCTGCTCCCTGACGAACCATCATTATTATGTAAAAACTCTCAGTTGAGGTACGTGCAAAGGCCACCTGGGTACTGCCGGTACAGATATCGATTGGGGGTAGTATTGCACCTCCCTGTTCACAACCAAAGCCACCTATGTGCCAAACGTAAACCGGTTTATCGGTTACTATTCTATAATACGTTTCAGTTGTAGGTATCTGATAGTAAATCTGCTGTTGGGCATTTACTGTTGTGGAAGCAACAACACCTCCTGCGGTATTATAAACTGTAACATTTGTTCCGTTTTGGGTTCCCAAAATGTAAATATGATCATGGTTATTAAGGAACGTTCTAATTATAGCATACTCCTTGCCTGCAATCGAGGTGGGAACCATTTGGTCGCCAGCCAAATCGAAGCAACCACCTGAAGTATGATAAAATGAATCGTCCTTAATGGTAACAGCAATGGGTTTTGTTGATGTAATTCGCGTACCCCTTAATCTAGCTGCAGTTGATCTGTCTTTATTAAACGGAAAAAGGGAAAAGGTTTCGCCCCTATTCAATGTTTTAACTACAGTTCCTCCTGCAGGAACACCAGTCATTGGGTTACCATAGGATGCCTGAATGCCCGCTGGTAACTGGAATGTAACCACGGTATTATCTTCAGTGGCTACAACATCAATTGCACTAGGAGTATCAACTGTTACCCCATTATTTACACCATGAGTTTGAAAAGGTGCGTAAAAATCTGTACCTAAGGCATTTCGCCCTTTAAGTGCCCAAATGTCCTTATTTTTTTGCCTTGAAACCTCCCAGTAGGCAGTTATTGGATTTGTTGAGGTAATTAAAATTCCAAATTTATTTATCCCTGAAGCATTTAACGGCTTATTCTCCAAACGATTTACGTCAACATATGAACCTAAAGCGTATGAAGTATTAATTGGTATAGCATTACAATCCGGCACACCTAGATTGACCCTCCTTACTACCCAACACGACAAATCCTCCTGGTGAAAACTACCTGCCGGCATGTTGATTACGATATCCTGAAACCCGGTTGGATTCGTTATAGGATCGTACTGGTTGGCAGGCATGCTTATTGTTATTGTAGCCGGAAGAAGACCTGTAGAGAATTTGAAATACGCATTAGCACCACCTGGGTGGAAATGGTTAATGGTTACCTCAGGCACAACAAACCAGAACTCGGTATCGGTCTGGGCATTAAGCCTATTGGCGGTACCACTAAGTATTGCAACTAAAAATGCAAGAAATAAACTATATACAGCAAAACGGTTTCGCATTTTTAGGATAGATTGTCATTAATCGACAAATATATTATTTTTGTTTACATTTTACGACTGTTTGTCATTAAATGTTCTAACTTCGTCAAAATAAGCTGATGTTAACAAGTAAACCTATTTGTCCGCTAATTTGTTAATAGGATTAGCAAACCATTTAGTAAATATAACGTAAAAATTATTTAATGGTTTACAATCTTTGACTATCTTACATAACCATACCACAAAAAGCTGCAATATGAAGGTTAAAGGCTACATTATAGGTATTACGCTATTTGTAATGCAAATAGCCAATACCAGTGCGCAGGTGTACCTAAGCGAAGGTTTTGAAAACGGAACAAAACCCACTGGCTGGACCGAGGAGTACGTGTCGGGTACCGAGCCCTGGCGATACCGTAACGGAGGTCATAGCCCTAACGATAACAACTGGACAATACCTGCATGGCAAACCGATATAACCCGAAACCCTCCAAGCGCCCATAGCGGTACCTATAATGCCATTTTCTTCAAGCAAAGTACCAATCAGGAGCGAACCAAGCTAATTACAAAACCAATAAATCTGGAAGGCACAATTCAGCCCGAACTAAGCTTCTGGCTTTGTCAGGTTCCCTGGACATTCTCAGGCAACACAAATTGGGATTACCTAAGGGTTTACTATAAAAGAAGTATCACTGACAATTGGACGCTGCTGCAAGAATTTCTAGACCCTATAAACGATTGGACCCAGTTCAGGGTAAACCTACCCAACCCAAGCAGCACATACTACATAGCCTTTGAGGGGCAAACCAACTGGGGTTTTGGAACCTGCATTGACGATGTGATAGTTGAAGAGAAAGGACTTCAACCCCGTTATGTCAGCGAATTAACTATTGTTCATCCCGATTTCACCTTTATTCCCAGCGGAAGCAGAAATGAACCAATACTCCGTCTTGGGTTTAAGGT
>NZ_JBBFKU010000004.1:0-109470 GCF_037481895.1 Tenuifilum sp. | reverse complement strand
TAACTCAAAATCATTAACATGGAATGGTTCGGGCCCACAGCTAATGTCGCACCTGGACCTCTACAAAGGACGGAAAATCCGATTTGAACTTTACGCCGATGGTATTCCACCCCAAACATCCATAAACCCCAAAAGTCTAAATGTACTGGAGCAAAAAGATGCCATTATTATCCGGGGTGGGTCAATAATTGAGCTAAACGCTACTGATGAGGAGGCTGGTGTTGATAAAATATTCTACTCAATTAATGGTAGCAGCTTTGCTCCGTACAACACCCCCATTAACCTTACCGATGATGGCGAATATGAAATTAAGGTATACTCAACCGATAAACTCGGTAACAGTGAGCCGGTAGTATCCCGAAAAATTATTGTTGATGCCACCCCACCCCAAACCGAAATCTCGTTTAAAGGCGATAAGTACGAAGATGTTTTCTCAGCAAGAGCAGCACTTACCCTAACAGCAAGCGACAGATTTGGTGTAGAATCAACAAAAGTTATGATTGACTCATCGGGCAAATGGACTGATTACAAACTACCCATACAAACCAATACGTTAAATGAGGGATATCATACTCTAACCTGGTACTCAACCGATAGAGCAGGAAATATTGAAGAGCATAGGAGTTACAGATTTTTTGTTGATAAAACACCACCAGTTGTGGTTGAGGAAATTGAAGGAAACTCGTACATGATAGGTACCCGTGAATTCTCATCGGGAAGGAGCCGCTTAAAGGTTATGGCAGTTGACAATAAGGCAGGCGTGAAAGAAATTTTCTACTCATTGAACAACAAGGAATTTCAACTTTACGAAAAACCAGTACTACTGGCCGATATTCTAGGTACGGTAAAACTAAAAACATACGCCATCGATAGGGTTAATAACCGCAGCAACTCCGAAGCTAAAGCTCAGAGCTTTACCATGCCCACCATCGATATCTCTGGGCCTGAACTTGGACACCGCTTTATTGGTCCAAAAGTCATTATCCGCGATACACTTTGGATTGGGCCAGCAACCAAAATTGAACTACTTGCCACCGACAAGGAGGCTGGCGTAAACCGCATTGAATACTCAATCAATCAAGCGCAAAACAGCCAGTACTTTGACCCATTTGTTTTAACCGACGATGGATTCTATAAACTTGAGTTTACCGGTTACGACAATGTGGAAAACGTGAACGTTTCGGGCTTCACCTTCAAGGTTGATACCCAAGCCCCCGAAATATTCTGGCATTTCAGCGTTAAACCTATTGGCTTTGAACAAATTGAAAATCATGACCTTCCGGTTTATCCTGCAAATGTTAGGATTTACGTTGGCGAATCGGATAACCTGACTGCCTCAAATACAATTAAGTATTCCATAAACGGCAATAAAAGTCAGGACTACTCCACACCCATTACAAACCTCAAAGCTGGAATTAATGAGCTAATAATTTGGGCCACCGATGCGCTTGGCAACACACGCATGGAAGCTGTGAGGTTTATTGTAAAATAATTGGCTCACAAAAGGATATAATAAAAAGGCTGCCCAAGGTGCAGCCTTTTTGGTTATCGCACGTTTTCATTCTTAGATTTTCATTGCAAATGCAACTTTTGGGAGTAAACATTAAACATTAAACTTTGAACATTGAACATTAAACTTTGAACATTAAACTTTGAACATTGAACATTAAACTTTGAACATTAAACATTGAACAGTTAACCCGGAGTACCATGAATTAACAAATTCAACGGAGCCAATATAAATGGGGATGCGGAAACATTTTTAGAAGAAATCCATCAATTTAAAAAATCAATTGACGCTTTGGGCTAATTGGTTCTATACCCTATGGAAGCCAAGAGCCAAACCCTTAAAGGTTTGGCTCTTGATTATTTTGTCAGGAATGAGGAATTAAACCATCTTCTCAATATTCCATACAAAGGCATGAATACCTTGTTCCTCTGCAACCTTGTTAATTTGGTTGATATGTACAAGAAGTTTATCAACCTTGTCGTCATCAACAATGGTAAGGATTCCTGAGTTCATCGATGGCCAAGTATGGGTTCCCAAATGGGGTTCACCCTTATCGCTACCAGCGCCAAGCATATCGGCCCATTTGCTGTACCCTTTAACTCCAGCAACCTTTAATGCATTATCAACCTTTTGGGTTAAAGCCTGATTGTATGCTATGAATACTGCTTTCATTTCAATCAATTATTTAGTTAGTCTTCAAAAGATATTTCTCCAGCCGCTGCCTGAAGTTTTTTCCTTTCACGTTTTATACGTGCATTGGCAAAAAGGGCGTAAATAATTGGTACAATTATTAGCGAAATCATCATGGAGAAGAAAAGACCACCAACAATAGATATACCAAGAGGACGCCATATTTCTGAGCCTTCACCAGTAGAGAGTGCCATGGGCAGCATGCCTAAAAGGGTAGTAAACGATGTCATAAGAATAGGACGTAAACGCGATTTACCCCCCTCCAGAATTGACTGGGTAACCGATTTACCCCTATCAACCAAAAGGTTGATAAAATCGACTAGCACGATGGAGTTCTTAACGGCGATGCCAACAAGCATCACAATGGCTATTCCAGAAATCAGATTAATGGTTGATCCGGTTACCCAAAGCGCAATGAACACACCAGTTAAAGCAAAGGGAACAGAGAACATGATTATGAAAGGTTCACGAAGCGACTCAAACTGCGATGCCATAACAATGTAAGTAAGTATCAAAATTAGAACAAATAGTAGCATAAGGTCCTTGAATGTATCGGCCATATCCTTGGCTGCACCGCCAATCTCAACTATTACATTGTTTGGAATATTCATGGTGGCCAACTTGGCATTGATAATATTTGTTGCTGATCCAAGGTCGGTTCCTGAGAGCGCACTTACCACCTTTACAACACGAATTTTATTCTCATGCTCGATGTTGGGAGTAGTATAAACCTGTTTAATTTTAGCCACGTCGCCAACCCGAACCATATTCCCCATAGGTCCTTTGAAAGTGATATTCTCGATATCAGTTACCGATGTGAGGTTGGCATCGTTGTACTTGAGGATTACATCATACTCGGTACCCTCTTCTCTATACTTGGTAGCCGTAAGCCCATACACACGGTTACGAACAGCCGATGCCAACATGGAAGTATTAAGTCCAAGTTGAGCCAATTTATCACGGTCGGGGAAAATTTGTAGCTCCATTCGCTCCTTATCGCGACTAATTGAAACATCGCGGAATCCCTTTTCGGATTTAAGGGTATTGGCTATTTGTTCAGCAATGTAATTGGTTTGGTTAATATCGTAGCCCAGGACTTTAACTTCCATATTGTTACCACCGCCTCCACTAAACGCTGCTGACATAGCGTTTCGTGTCCCACCCGGGTCAACATACGACGATGATATTTGGGAATAATCCTTAATATCGTTGCGAATGCTATCAGCTATTTCAAAAATACTTCTTGAACGATTTTCGACACTGGTGAGCATAAGGCTGTAGTTAACAATATACGAAGCAGCCTTTTGGAAAGCGCTCATCAGTGAGCCACCCTCATCGGTACCAATGCTTGTGGAAACAAGAACTATTTCAGGATACTTTTGACGAACCTTTTGCTCAAAATCGCGCGCAAGCGCCTTGGCCTCATCAATTCGTAAACCTTGGGGAATTTCCATATTTACATTTATTCGACCATTATCTTGAGCAGGGGTAAACTCCTTACCAATTACGCTAAACAAACCAATGCTTCCTAAAAAAATGAAACCAGCTACAATTAGAGTAACCGTTTTGTGTTTAAGCACCCAAGCTAACGCTTTCACGTAAATATCATCGAAAAAGCTCCAGAAACGGTTAACTGCCTCCAAAAACCTATTGCGATGATGCTTGTAGTAAGTCCTCCCCTTGAGAATTCGCGATGAAAGCATGGGCGTTAATGTAAGAGCTGCCAATGTGGAAAGCGTAATGGTAATGCTAACGATCCACCCCAGCTGACGGAAGAAAACACCTGTAAGTCCACCCACAAGAGTTAATGGGAAGAATACGGCAACGATAACAAGGGTTGTGGCAATTACTGCTAAACCCACCTCACGGGTTGCAAATACGGCTGCTTCCATGGGGCTACTCCCTCGCTCAATATGGGTGGTAATATTCTCTAACACAACAATAGCGTCGTCAACAACCATACCAATGGCAATAGCCAATGCCGATAGCGATACAATATTGATTGAGTTCCCTGAAATAAAGAGGTAAATGAATGCTCCAATAAGCGATACAGGTATTGTCAACAAGATAATAATGGTAGAACGCCAACGCCCAAGGAATAAAATTACTACCAAAACAACAAAAACAAAGGCGTAAATAAGTGTCTCGGAAAGGTTATTGATAGAACTCTGAATGAATTCAGAGGAATCGAGGATCTTTACCACCTGCACATCCGACGGAAGTTCTTTTTTAATTTCATCAAACTTATTTCGAACCTCTCTTGCTATTTTAACAGTATTGGCACCGCTTTGCTTTTGAACCATAAGCCTAACGCCCATACTGCCATTAATTCGCTCGTCAACCAAAACGTGCTTAAGGGTATCCTTAACAGTGGCAATATCCCTTAGGTAAACTAATTTACCGC
The DNA here is from genome assembly GCF_037481895.1 of Tenuifilum sp. Classification (NCBI taxonomy): domain Bacteria; kingdom Pseudomonadati; phylum Bacteroidota; class Bacteroidia; order Bacteroidales; family Tenuifilaceae; genus Tenuifilum; species Tenuifilum sp. Next base: position 104,866 of record NZ_JBBFKU010000004.1, on the reverse strand, counting down.
CATTGTTGGCCACAACCAGGTTCTTAACAACATCGCTGCTGCTAAACTCCCCATTTGTACGAACCGGAAACTCCATCCTGCCTACCTCAATACGCCCAGCAGGTAACGAAATGTTCTCGGCGCCAATTGCTGCACCAACCTGTTCAAGAGTAAGGTTATATGAGTCGAGCTTACGCGGATCAACCTTAACATCGATAATACGAGTGGGTTTACCAATAATATTAACGGTACCCACCCCATCGATACGGCTTAGCTTTTCGACAATTCGCTCATCTATAATTTTTTCGAGTGCGGCATAACTCTTATCGGCCTGAATGCCATAAATAAGAACGGGTATCATGGATGAGCTGAATTTGAAAATGGATGGTTTTTCGCATCCATCGGGTAAAGTCTTTTCAACAAGGCCTATCGCATCTCGAATGTTATTACTTGCCTCATCAAGGTTAATACCATACTCAAATTCACAGATTATAAACGAGATATTATCCTTGCTCGACGATGTTACCTTTTTAAGGTTTTGAAGAGCATTAAGTTGATTCTCGAGCGGTTTAGTTACGTTCACTTCAATATCCTCGGCACTAGCACCGGGATAAAAGGTGATAACGCTTATGCTAGGAATATCCATGTCGGGCATCAGATCTACCGGTATATATAATAGCGAGTAGAAGCCCATAACGATCACCCCAATGAAAACCATCAAGGTAGTAATCGGTTTTTTTACGGCTGAACTGTAAAGGCTCATGGTTTACTGTTTTAACGGTTACTTTTTAACCACTGCTTGGCCGTCGGCAACAATGGTATGTCCTTCAATAATAATTTCTTCACCGGCGGATAGCCCTTTCACTATTTCTACATTATCGTCAAAAACATCGCCCTGCTCCACAGGACGACGAACGGCTCTGCCATTCTGGTAAACAAACACGTACCTCTCGTTTGTCCCCGATTGTTTTAATATAGCAAAGGCAGGAACCAGCAAGGCCTCGCCTTTGCCTACATTGATAATTGCGGTTGCAAACATACCGGGCCTTAGCTTCATATCTGGATTTGCAACCACTACCTCAACCGTAAAGGTTTTGGTCATGTTGTCAATAGTAGGGTAAATCTTTTCAATGTTGCCTGTAAATTCCTTATCGGGGTAAACCTCGGTTTTAACAGTAACCTTCATGCCAGGCTTAATGCTATTTAAATAGGTTGATGACACACCAACCAAAAGCTTTAGCTTATCGAGCTGCATGATTGAAACCACCGCTGGTTTACCAACGCCGGGTGCAGGCGACATGACAAACATCTCTCCATCGTTTATGTATTTACCGGTTATAATCCCATCAATTGGCGATTTTAACGAGGTGTTTTCGTCCAAAAACTCAAGGTTGGTTTTTGCAATATCGTACTGCATCTTAACAGCATCGTACTGCTGTTGCGGAATTGCACCAACTTTAAGCAGGGAATCGACACGCTGAAGGTCAATCTTAACCTTATCGAACTGTATTTTGGCTTGCATGTAATTGGTGCGATCGAGCATGGCAACAAGTTGCCCTGCCTTTACCCTGTCGCCAACATCAACCATAACTTTCTCTAGCCTACCGGCAGTGGCTGGTGCCAAATGGTTCTCCTTGTAGGCCTGAATGGTTGCAGGATACCTAAGCTGACGTTCGATACTAACGGGCTGAATGAGCTGGGTTACCACTTTAGCCTCTACTAAGGCAACGGGTTGAGCATCTTCTGCCTTATTACCCTGACACGAGGCAAGGAAGATCACCACAGAGGCAAATGCAATTGTTTTAATGTTGATAAGTGTTCTCATGGTAATATATGTTTAAATGTTTTGTTTTACTTTTCAAATGGCTCACCTAAAATTTTTTCGTAATCGGTTTTAGCAGTGAGATACTCCAGCTGTGCCTGAATAAGATTTAACTTGGCCTGAAGCATTGCATTTTCGGCATCGTTCAACTCCAAAAGCGTTGCTTGTCCGGTATTGTAGCGGGTTTGAGCAATAGTATATCCTTTTTCCGCCAGGTCAACATTACCTTTTGCCGAGTTCACCTTTTTTACTGCAGCATTCACAGCATTCACAGCATTTTGAACCTGAACCGTCAGGTTGTTTTGCGTAAACTGCGCTTGCATATCAACTTGATGCTGGCTTATGCGTACTTGACTGAGCTGTTTACGAACCGAAAAACCACTAAAAATTGGCACATTGAGTTGCAAACCAACCATCGATGTTGGCACCCAATTGTAGTTGCTGAATTTGTAATCGTTTGCCTGGGTTTGATACTGGTAATTACCAATTGCCACCAGGCTTGGGTAATTTGCACCCTTTACCATTTTCTCCTGAATGGATAGCATTTGTCGGGTAAGGGTAAGTTGCCTTAGGGTTGAGTTACTGCTCAACCAGCTGGAATCGGCAAGTGCCATCTCACTGAAATTGTAGTTGGTAAGTTCCTTTTCGTCGAGTTCAACTGGGGTATTTATGTCGATATTGAGTAACACCTTGAATATATTAAGTAAGTTGGTGTAGGCATTCTCGGTTTGAACCAGATTGGGATAAATATTATCAACCTGAACCTTAATGCGGATAAAGTCGTAGTCGGAAACCATGCCATTGGCATTAAGCTTTTGGATATTATTAAAGTTTGCAACGGCATTCTGGTAACTTTGGTTAATCACATCGCGTGTTCGGCGAAGCAACAGAACATTGTAATACGTTGTTTTGATGTTAGCGGCCAGGTTAATTTTGCTCTCGCGCAACTTTTCCTGACTTATTTCAACATCCTTTTGTCCTAACCGAATCGACTCAAATACATTGTAAACAAACAATGGCATCGATGCGCTAATTGAAGCAGAATAACTATTATCGGAGCCAATGGTTAAGGTGGACCCAAAGGGCGAACCTTCAGGCATAAATATTACAGGGAGTTTGAGATTTCGCGTGTAACTAGCCGATGCCTTAATGTTTGGATAAAGAGCAGCCATATACTCTTTTACCTTTTCCTGTTTCTTTTGCAGTTCAAGTTCAGTTACCTTATGCATTAGGTTTTGCTGAATAGCAAGGTCAACCGCCTGCTTAACAGTTAAATGCAATGTGTCGGGCTTTTGCTGCCCAAGGGCTAGGCTTGTTGAAAGGACAAAGCCTGCAAAAGAAAAAATTGTTATTAGCTTACGCATACTGTTAATGTTTAAAGTTTATTATCGAATTTGTTTGTGTTTTTCGTAGTAATAATCAACCAGTTCAATTCCTTTTGAAGTGGCAAGCCCGCGAATAAAATTTACGGCCATGTGTTCAAAAACTTCGGCCAAAGGAAAATCGTTTAAGGAGTTGGAGCCCGGTTCAAATCCGCTACGAAGGAGTTTTGTAAATTCAAAAACCACGCTGGCCACGATTTGTGGATTTACTTCAGCTCTAAAAAGATTATCGGCCTTACCCTTTTCAATAAACTCAACCATTCTCTCCTTCAAGTAATGGTCAAACTCTCCTGCTTGCTTACAAATGGTTTTGGGGTAATTTTTTTTTAAATCGTACATGAAAAGTGGGCTAACATTGCGTAACTTATTGATATGCGACCACATGAACATGATATAGGTCTCAATGTAATGCTCACTTTTGTTCAAAATGCTTTGGACCATGGCCTGCATACTTTCATTCTCGAGTAAAACACAGGCCTCAACTATTTCATCCTTGTTCTGGAAATTTTCATAGATGGTTCGCTTGGAAATTCCTAGGTGCTCTGCCAGCATGTCCATGGTAACCCCACGAATTCCCATTCGCTTGAATAGTTCCAGTGCCCCTTCTACTATCTGCTCCTTAACCGCCATAAAACTATTTAAACTATTTTAGTTTTCTGATGGCAAAAGTAAAACAAAAAACTAAATAAAGGAGAATAGTTTTGTTAATTTACCTGAAAACATGTTTTTGATAATTCAAAGAGTTAAAGTGTCGATTAGCAAAATTCTTGTATTTTTGCAAGTTGCAAAAAATCAGATAAAACAATGGCTTTATACGAAGAACTTAGCGAACAGGAAATATTTCGCCGACAAGCGCTTGATGAATTACGAAGTCTAGGGATTGAACCCTACCCTGCCGCCATGTATCCCGTAACCCATTCCACTGCCGATATCCTATCGGATTTTGAGAACATGAGCCAAAACCGGGCAGAGGTTTATATTGCGGGTAGAATTATGGCTCGCCGTATCATGGGAAGCGCATCCTTTTTTGAATTACAGGACGAGAGGGGTAAAATACAGGTTTACGTGAAACGCGACGATATTTGCCCCGGCGAGGATAAAACAATGTACAACACTGTTTTCAAAAAGCTACTCGATATAGGTGATATTGTAGGCGTTAAGGGATTTGTATTCCGAACCAACATGGGTGAGGAATCGGTACATGCCCTGGAGCTTACACTGCTCGCCAAATCAATACGGCCGCTCCCAATAGTTAAAGAAAAGGACGGCAAGGTGTTTGACGCCGTTACCGACCCCGAACTCCGGTACCGCCAACGCTACGTCGACCTAATTGTCAATCCGGGTGTGCGCGATGTTTTCCGCAAGCGGGCTACCATAATAAACACCATGCGCGAGTTTTTTAATTCCAAGGGATACCTTGAGGTAGAAACACCCATTCTTCAACCCATACCGGGTGGTGCAGCAGCCCGTCCGTTTGTTACGCATCACAATGCACTTGATATCCCCTTATACCTCCGCATAGCCAATGAACTTTATCTTAAAAGATTGATTGTAGGCGGCTTTAATGGAGTATATGAGTTTGCAAAAGATTTCCGAAACGAGGGAATGGACAGGACCCATAACCCTGAGTTTACCGTTATGGAAATTTACGTGGCCTACAAGGACTACTTTTGGATGATGGAATTCACCGAGGAGATGCTTGAGCTTGTAGCCGTTGCCATTCATGGCACGACCAAGGTAACCTTTGGCGAACACGAGATTGACTTTAAACGCCCATTCCGCCGCATGACCATGACCGATGCCATTAAGCAATACGCCGGGGTGGACATTACCGGTAAGTCCGAGGAAGAACTTAGGACTATTTGCAAGCAGCTGGAGATTGAGGTTGACGACACCATGGGTAAGGGTAAACTGATTGATGCAATATTTGGGGAGAAGTGCGAACACCATCTCATACAGCCAACCTTTATCATGGACTATCCCATTGAGATGTCGCCGCTTTGCAAGCGTCACCGGAGTAATCCTGAACTAACCGAGCGCTTTGAGCTAATTGTAGCCGGTAAAGAGCTTTGCAACGCCTACAGCGAGCTGAACGACCCCATCGACCAGCTAGAGCGATTCCAGGAGCAGCTCCGCCTAAGCGAGAAAGGCGATGACGAGGCCATGTTCATTGACATGGACTTTGTACGCGCTTTAGAGTACGGCATGCCAACCTGCTCAGGAATGGGTATTGGAATCGACCGTCTAACCATGTTCATGACCAACCAGCCATCCATTCAGGACGTGCTATTCTTCCCCCAAATGCGCCCCGAAAAGAAACCCCAAAAGGATTCGGTCGAGGCATACTCCCAAAAAGGTATTCCAGCAGAGTGGGTACCAGTATTGCAGAAAATGGGCTTTAACACCGTAGCATCGCTGAACGGTGTGGCAGTAGGTAAGCTTTTCAACGACCTATGCGGCTACAACAAAAAGAATAAGTTAGGACTCACTAACCCCACCATGGACGATGTGAAACGGTGGGTGGAGTAAAGGCATTAGAATAGTTTTTTTGTTAAAACGGAAGCATCTATTATACAATAGGCATGCTTCCGTTATCTTTTGATTAATAAATAACACGCTTCTTGCAACACATGTTATATAGCATGCTAAATATTCTTTCATTTGAATCCTATTTTTTTTTTTTTGTATGTCATAACACTAAAATCTGTTATGAGAGCCTAACCCGAAAAGCCTGACATATTGTCGCATGAGTAGGAGTAAAATCAAAAATCATGAAAAAAAAATTACTTGGCACTAACCTTTTTACTAGGCATTTTAGCATCATGCCAAAAGGAAGAAATTAGGTTTAACCAAATTAATGATGAAACAAGCAATGTTAAGTATTGTAAGTTCTTTGAGGTTCAAAAGGGCGATACAATCCCCAAAAATGTGTACAGAACCAAACCTACTTTTACTGAAACCGAAACAGTTGTAATAACAAGTGAAATGCAAAAAGAGGTAAAGTCAACTGTTGCTCTTACTCCCTATGTGACTGACCTTTACATCATTGCAGGGAATAGTAGTGCTATAACACCACCTGCATCATACATAAAAATAGATGTAGATTTAAATAAGGGATCAGGCGGCAAATACATATACCTTTGCTATACAAAACAAGATATTGCTGGCCCAATTCAAGGACTAGAGGTATATTACGGTGTGGACAAATATCCCTACCCCTCTTTAAGTTATCCATGGAGAGATGGAGTGATTAGTAACTCTGCAGGTTTTGGTTATCCCGGGATTGATTTGAATTGGGGTGCAGGAGGAGATTACATTTATTTATACCAAACTCGTGTATCGGGAATTTTAAATCCATACGAGGGGTATAAGCCCTGGTCAAAAATCAAAGAAATTGGAGTATATTTTGCACGAACATCTGCATTATCTCAAGTCCCTGCTGGCTGGAAACGAATACCTGTTGATCTAAATAAGGGCGCTGGTGGATCTTATATTTACTTAATTTACAAAACCGAGTAGCTACACTTAGTATTAATGCCAGCATATCTTTAAAGTGTGCTGGCTACTTTTTTAAAAAAGTTGATTTATGTACAAAAGGCTATTAAATCTAAAAGTATTCCTTTTTGTAACTACCCAAACCTTAGCTGCACAAAATGTTACGGTATCGGGTTATGTAAGGGAAACCAAAACAGAAGAAATATTGCCGGGAGCAACTATCAGCGTTGAAGGATTGTCCGGAACTGTCTCGAACAGGCAGGGTTACTATAACTTAAGAATTCCTAAAGGGAAAAATAGACTCACATGTAGCTTTGTGGGTTTTGAATCAACAATCATTGAAGCCAACTTTACAAATGATACTATTATTAATTTCAACTTATCACCTAAAACAACAAGTATTGACGAAGTTGTGATAAGACACGAAAGTTCAAATAGATCATTTTTAGAAAAAAGAATAGGTGTAAACAGGATTACATCAATAGAGGTTAAGAACCAGCCAGTTTTACTAGGGGAATCGGATATCCTAAAAACTCTACAACTACTACCAGGAATACAATCGGGGAATGAGGGTAGCAGTGGTTTATACATTAGGGGTGGTAGTCCCGACCAAAATATGGTTTTACTTGATGGGGTTCCCATATACAACTCTTACCATTTGTTTGGATTCTTTTCGGTATTTAATACCGATGCCATTAGAGACGCCAATGTAATTAAAGGGGGAATACCAGCCCGCTACTCTGGTCGCTTATCATCGGTTCTCGACATCACTATGAAGGAGGGTGACATGAGCCGTTTCGGGGGAGAGGTAACTATTGGATTAATTGCATCAAAATTTGTATTGGAAGGACCTTTCAAACGAGGTAAAGGCTCGTTTATGGTTACTGGAAGAAGAACAAACATTGACCTGCTAAGCAAGGATATTAACAGTTCCTATGTTGGGAACAAGGGTAACGATAAGAACAAATTCTATTTTTTCGATATCAACGTTAAGTTAAACTACCTCCTGACTAATCGTAGCCGTATTTTTCTAAGCCTTTACACTGGGCGAGATGAGTCATCTGCTCTTTCAATGAATAAAGAAACAAACCCGGAGCAGTCATACCAATACTTAAACAAAAGAGGAACGGATTTAAACTGGGGAAACCTAGTTGTATCGACACGGTATAATTTAATTCTATCGCCTCGTGTATTCTTAAACGTTACCGTTTATAGTAGCAATTACGACTATATGAGCCGCGATAACTCATTTACATCGCTAGCTATAATGGGTGCCGAATTCAAAAAAGAAATTGAAAAAAAATATATTTCAAATATTAACGATTTGGGAGGTAGATTAGATATTGACTACCTTTTACATTCATCGGTTCGATTAAAAGGAGGTGTGCATTTCATAAAACATGACTTTAAGCCCGGAATAGAATCTTTTATAGTTGACGACCTGTACCCAGATCAAAACATTGATACACTTTTCGGTAAAAAGATTTACTCGCATGAAATATCAACATACATTGAATCGGATGTAAAACTTTTTAAGAAAGTAGACATTAATGTTGGGGTTAATAATAACACCTATAAAGTTAGCGATACATTATTTAATAGTATAGAACCAAGAATAGGAGTAAATATCCCTATAAGCGATAAAACCTCAATTAAGGCATCATATTCAAAGCTTAGCCAAAATTGCCATATGCTTTCCAACTCAACCCTAGGATTGCCCACCGACCTATGGTTACCAGCAACATCAAAGACCATTCCCCAAAAAGGTGAAATTTACTCTTTTGGCTTTTTTACAATTTTAAAAAAACAGTATCAGCTATCGGTTGAAACATTTCTTAAAAACATGAAAAACCTCATAGCCTATCGTGAGGGAGCAAATTACTTTTCAGGAAGTCTTAGTTGGGACGATAAAGTAACCAATGGCAAGGGCTGGTCCTATGGGTGTGAATTCATGGTACAAAAAACAACCGGCACCCTTACTGGTACAATTGCCTACACCCTATCCAATTCCGAAAGAAAATTTGTTTCTCTTAATCAAGGGAAAACTTTCCCATACAAGTACGATAGGCGTCACGACCTAAGTATAAACGTTAGTTACAATTTAAGGTCAAATCGCACACTAAGCGCAACCTGGGTATATGGAACAGGAAATGCCGTAACAGTTCCAAATATGGTGGGTTTTACCGATGAATTTTATGGTGGGTTTGGTTTCTTTCACAATACATACCAAATCATAGAGGAACTAAACAACGTAAGAATGCCAGCATATCACCGTTTAGATATTGGTGCGAACTTTCATAAGAAACTTAAATGGGCAACTCAAACTATCTCAGTAGGTATTTATAACCTTTACAACCGACATAACCCTTACTATATTTACATGTACTACGCCCCCGAGGGGCCTGTAATTAAACAAAAGAGTTTATTTCCAATACTTCCGTATGTTTCATACTCATTAAAGTTTTAAATATGAATAAGTATATCATAGTTGCATTAACCATTATATTTTACGGGTGCTCCTCCGATATTGAGGTCGATTTGCCAAAGCCTAAGAATAAAATTTCTGTTGCGGGATTTCTCAATACCGATAGTGTTTTTCTTCATTTCAGCCAAAACACGTTCATACTCAATCAGGATAATTGGGGGAATGTAGTAGACATTCAAAATATTTCCATTAGCCTAAAAGAAGATGAAAACGAAATTCCAAATTTGGAAAGAAAGTTTTTAAATAGGGGGATTTTCCGCTCTGTATACTATTATACATCATACAAAAAACCTGAAGAAGGTAAAACATATACATTAACGGTTTCGGCACCCGGGTACCCAACTATAAATTCAAAAACATATATCCCCTTTTCTGTTCCATTCACACTTGAAAGCAGAGTGTCAAATCCAAATACTAATTCAATGGAATTTATTGTTACTTTTAACGATCCAGCGGATAAAGTAAACTACTACATGGTTGAATTTTGGGACTTATCTCAAATTGATGACTTATACCCATTAAATAGAGTAAACTGTAACGACCCGTTAGTTGAAGAAACTCTATCTACCACTTCATGGGGTCAGCCAATTTTTTCAGATAAATCGATAAATGGTAAAACATACAGCATCAGATTCTTTGTCAATAATTTAAGCATTTTTACCCAAAAATACAAAGTCCGTTTTGTTAGCCTTAGTGAGGATTTATATAAATATTTTCTGTCGATGGAGCAATGGAGTAAAACATATTACGATGGCTTTGGGGAACCAGTAATATTGTATCAAAACATAATGAATGGTGTTGGCATATTTGGTGGCTACTCATATAAAGAAATCGAGTTCCAGAATCCTTTCTATGTTGAATAGAATAAAGGCCTAGTCAACTAGGCCTTTTCTATTTCTCGGGGGTCAAGGGCATCGCGCAGACTGTTACCAAGCAGGTTAAAGGCTAACACCAAAAGCATCATGGCAAAGCCTGGTATAAGGGCAAGGTAGGCCTTATCCATTATGATGTATCCGTAATGATCGCGTATCATGGTTCCCCACGAGGGAGCCGGAGGCTGCACGCCAATCCCCAAAAAGCTTAATCCTGCTTCAAGCAGTATGGCTGTTGAAAAGTTGCTTGCCGACACTATGATTACCGGTGCCATGATATTGGGCAGCACATGCCTGAAAATGATACGCCACGGGCTGTAGCCTAAAACCTTAGCCGCCTCAACATACTCCTTTTCCCTAACGCTGAGCACCTGCCCGCGAACCACACGGGCCATATCCATCCACATGGTTAAGCCAACTGCAACAAATATTTGCCAGAAACCCTTCCCAATTACCATGGTTAAGGCAATTACCATTAACAGGGTAGGAACTGACCAAACCACATTCACCATCCACATAATGGCATCGTCAATAATTCCTCGGGCAAAACCGGCAATGGCTCCCAGTACAATGCCAATTATTAAAGCAATACCCACGGCAATAAACCCTACAGAAAGCGAAATGCGCGCACCAATAACCAAGCGGCTTAAAAGGTCGCGGCCAAAACGATCGGTTCCAAGAAGAAACCTACGCGTTACAAGGTTTTGACTTAATACCCTTTGCTGGGCATCGGCTACAGCCAATATTGCTTGCTGCCCATTGTACAGAAATGCTGTGATTGTATCGTTTTCAAGTAAGTATTTTTTTTCGGGGTTCAACCTGAAGAGGATTTCGTGTAGAGTTAATTCGGCAACAATGGCATCGCCATCGGGAATAGGGTTGTACTCACGGGCATATACTTTAATACCATCAAAGTAGATTGAATCAACAGGTATTTCGTTGTAATCTTTCTCCTGTCCATAAAACATTCGGCCCAGAATGTTCCGCCTTTTAACCTCGTGCTGCTTAGCAACACGCAGGAATTTGACTTTACTGCCAGGCTTAAGCGTTGCCAGCTGTAAATGCTGACCATTTGCATATGGCGAACTATCGGGTGTGATTAGGTATCCAAGAAACGCTATAATGGCAATAAAAGCTATAAGCAATAGCGATGCTACGGCCATACGGTCGGCAAGTAACCTACGTATGGCTATTCGCATTGGGGAACCGCCTCGGGCTAATTCTGCCAGCTGTTTATTCTTCCTTTCCAAGTTGTTCCTTTAATTAATCCTAGGATGGCTGCAAATGTTATATAAAAGGGATAAAGGATTTGTAAAGGTATAAAAACCGCCATTAGGTTTTGCTGTTTAGTTTTAAAAAGGTAATATGCTAAAAAAGGTAAATCTACCATTGCTTTGGCAGCAAGGAGTGAAATTGGAAGGTAAAAAGCAATTACACCCAAAACTGACAGTATTGCTAAAAGAACAATCCAAAAATTCAGGGTAAAAACCAGGAACGATAATAGAAGCGTTAGGGAATCGGTATATGCGGTTGCCTTTGATGCCCAACGGCTTCGGCGCAAAACAAAACCCTTTATCCCGCCGCTAAAACTTGTGTAGGCAGCCACCCTAGGCGATGCTAAGAACCTAAACCGTAAACCAGTGATGGTTTTGGCATGGTGCAGCAGAAACATATCATCGCCGGAAACTATATCGGTGCGCAATGCCTTAGCATCAACATTAACCTTGCTTCGCCTGAAAACCAAATTAGCCGATGAGGCTATAACCGGTTTGCCAACAGCAAAACTTGCCGCTGAAACGGCCATAAGCGATAGGTAATCGAGTGCCTCAAACATGGAAATAATACTACCCTTTTCAAACTGGGGTTTTACCTCACCCTGTAAAAAATAGGCATTTCCCATGCATTCGCGAATAGAGCTTAGCCACTGAGGGGTGTGGGTGCAATCCGCATCGGTGAATACAACAGTATCAAAACTGGCTGCTGATAGTCCATAAAGTAATGCCTGTTTTTTACCCGCCTGCCCATCAGGTAAAACCAAAGGTTTTAAAGGTAATTGGCTTTTGCATGACATTACTAGGTCAAAACCGCTATCGGTTGAGCCATCGTCAACTAAAATAGCTTCCCAAAACTCATGCGGTAAATCCTGAGCCTCAAGCGAAGCAATTAGTTTAGGTATATTTTCGCGCTCATTCCTGAATGCCACTATCACCGAAATGCCATTAACAGTTTGACTGGGGGCTCCATTGGATTCCAACCAGTTATTGGTCAACAAGCCTTTTAACAACCATAGAATGGCTATAGTGTAAATAGCAATCAGTATGGTTGAGATTATAATCATTGCTTGCTCATAAAATCAGCAATTCTGTTACCGGCTAAATCTATCTCCTTTAAAGGTCGAGCCACATTAAAGCGCAACCAGTTTACCTTTGTGCTGCTAAAATGCTCGCCCGGAATAACAGCCACGCCAGTAGCATCGTAAAGGTCAGAAGCAAACTCAAAACCATCGGTAAAGGGTTGAGGCAATTTAGCCCAGATAAAACAACCGCCATCAATTCTGGGAACCGTAAAGTTTAAACGGTTAAGCATATCACTTAAGTTGTCGAAGGAACTCTTAACCCTTTGCCTTAGCTCATCCATAAAAACTTTACCGTATTGGAACTGTGCAAGGTAAACCGCAAGTGCTTGTTGCATAACGCTTGGTGCACACAGCCCGATATAGTCGTGAATGGCCCTAATGGCCTTTGTGTGAGTGGGATGATGGATTACATAACCCACACGCCATCCGGTAATACACAACGATTTTGAAAAACTGCTAACAATAAATAACCTTTCGGAGATATTATCCAAAGGAATATAGGGTTTTTGTGAAAAGTACAGCTCCTCATAAACCGAATCGAAAACAACAAAAAAATTTAGCTCGTTAGCAAGTTCGAGAAGTTTACAGGTTTCAGCTTTTGTCCAAACTTTACCGTAGGGGTTGCCGGGTGAACTAATGAATATCAACTTTACTTTATTTCCCTCAATGCATCTTTTAAGTTCGTCGAAGTCAACAAACTCTTCATTAATCAAAGGAAAGGGAACAAATTTTTGGTTGAAGATTTGAGGCAGCCGACTGTAGCTTTCGTAAGCAGGGTCAAAGGAAAGGGTTACCAGATTTTCTCCAAGCATTCGAAAAAGATAGGTGTAAACCAACGAAAGGCCTTCGGTTGCACCCTGAACTACCAGAAGCTCTTCAGGTTCAACTCCATAGCTATTTTCAATTAGCGCTCTAAGCTGTAGATTACCAATTCCAGGCGCATACTGGTGATGCTGCGAATTAGCAATATCTTTTAAAATATTAATGAGTTCAGTGGGAGGCTGAAAGCCTGGAATGCCCTGTGCAAAGTTGATGCCTCCATTTACTTTTACCAGGTTACTGAAATAGCTTATATATGAACCATCGGGTTTTGCTCTCATAAACCAAGAGTTTAAGCAAAATATCTACAAAAATGCAATTAAAAAAGCATTAGATAGACATTGGGTAAGCCAAAATTGTAAAGTTTGGCTAAATTTGCATGTAACCAAAATTTAAACAGCATGCGTTTTAGGTATTTTGTTTCAATAGTTTTAATAGTGTTTTTGGCAGGATGCAGCAGCAAAGATGCGGTTGTTATTAGCGTAAAAGTAAAGAGTCCTGAAAAAACTACACTTTTCTTAAGTAAAATTGATTTCAATAAAACCATAAAGCTTGACTCGGTTAGGATTTCGGCTGGCGAAAGTGTAAAAAAGTTTAAGGTAAAACAGGGCGAAGAACCGGAGTTTTACTCCCTTAGCACTAGCAAAGGGATTGCCATTACCCTATTAGCTTCAAAAGGTGAAAAAATCAACGTTATATTAGACCTTAACAATGCCATCGACTATCAGGTTTCGGGTTCTGAGGGTTCTGAAAAGGTTCGTTGGGTTACAAGAACATTTGCTAAGTCAAAAACCGCAGTTGACGAGCTATCAAAACGATACCTGAACGCCGAGAGTAACTCGGAACGTGAATTAATAAACAACCAATTTGAGCAGGAACGCAAGCGGGTAAAGGACGAACTCACCAAATTTGTTTGGGAGAACCCCATGAACAAAGCCAGTATCATGGCATTATACCAAAAGTATAACGACAATCTATACATTTTTGACAGCTCCGACGATTTACTGCTAATAAAAATGGTTGCTTCCGCATGGAAAGCGCTTTACCCGGAATCAAGTTACACTAAAGGAATGCTTGAGGATATCAAGAACATTGAGAATCGCATTGCCAATGCTAAAATGCAACAGCTAATCCAGAATGCAGAGATGCCTATTCCTGACCTAAGCATTCCTGATAGGAATGGGCGTAACATTAAACTATCATCACTTAAAGGCAAGGTTATACTTCTCGACTTTTTTACCAGCGAGAACACAGCAAGCTTGCTGGATAATCGTGAACTATTGGAAATTTATAAGAAGTATAAAAGCAGAGGGTTTGAAGTATACCAGATATCGTTCGATGCTACCCGCGAGGGTTGGATTAACTACATTGAGAACGCCGGATTACCATGGATTAGCGTAAGGGAGGATGACCCATCGGCTTCAAATGCCGCTTTATTCTACAACGTTAGACAACTACCTGCCAATTACCTTATTGGTAAAGATTTCAATATCATTGGAAAAAATCTATACGGCGCAAACCTGCAAAAGGCCTTGGATAGCTACCTGAACAAGTAAAAAACATTATGAGCCAGGGTAAAAAGATATACTTTGCATCGGATCTGCATTTGGGCTTGCCCAACCTTGAGCAGAGCCTACCCCGTGAAAAGCTTTTCAATACCTGGCTCGATACCATTAGCCACGATGCTGAGGAAGTATACCTTTTAGGCGACATTTTTGACTTTTGGTTTGAGTATAGGCGGGTTGTTCCCAAAGGATATACGCGGTTCCTGGGAAAAATTGCCCAGCTTACCGATAGCGGCATTCCCGTTCACTTTTTTACTGGCAACCACGATGTATGGATGTTCGACTATTTTGAAAAGGAACTAGGGGTTCAAATTCACCGCGAACCAATTGTTCGGGAACTTTATGGTGCAAAGTTCCTGCTTGCCCATGGCGATGGCCTTGGCCCTGGCGATCCCGGCTACAAACTGCTTAAACGAATCTTTACCAGCCCTACCCTACAATGGATGTTTGCCAAACTCCACCCTAACTTCTCGTTATGGTTTGGTAACCAGTGGAGTGTAAGCAGTAGATACTCCAAGGAAATAACCCATGTTTTCAGGGGCGAGGATGAGCAAATAACCAAGTTCTCAAGGCATAAACTCCAGGACGAACATTTTGATTTTTTTATTTATGGGCACTGGCATTCACCCATAATATATCCGCTTACAAAAAAATCGAACCTTGTAGTGCTTGGCGATTGGTTAGTAAGCAACACCTACAGTGTTTGGGATGGCAAGGAGCTAAAGCTTATGCGCTACCAACCACCCAAAGCCGATGAGGTTTTGGCTACTACATCTTTCTTATAACAAGCTACTTAATGAATTTTTTGGCTCATTTATACCTTTCGGGGAGCAACATCGATATTCGGTTGGGCAATTTTATTGGCGATCATGTAAAAGGGAAACAAATCCTTGCCTACCCGCAGGGTATTCAAACTGGCATAAAGCTCCACCGCACAATCGATCAGGTTACTGATAGGCACGAGGCATGGAAAAGTTGTAGGGAGAAATTACGCCCCAGCTATGGGCGATGGTCGGGTGTTGCTACAGATGTGATGTTCGATTACATCCTGGCAAAAGAATGGAGCACATACTCAAACAGGCCGCTTAAAGGCTTTACTAGAACTTTCTACTTTCAGATGCTTCAGCGCTACCACATGCTACCCCCAGCAGTAAGGGGATTCTTACCATTTATGATTCAAAGCAACAGACTCTACTCCTACAGCACCGATGAGGGTGTAACCAGAGCCCTTGAGATAATGGGTAACTACACCACAATGAAAGGGAACCCAAGCCTTGCTCTGCAAATAGTGAAGGAAAACTATATTGCGTTCAGTGCTGGGCTTCAGGAATTGCTTTACGCATTAATACAGGTTGCAGAAAAAGAGTACGGTATACCTATTAGTATGCCCCATAGCGTGAAGCATCGAACCGAAGGAGAATAAATACCAGGATTGTAAACGCCCAAAGCGACGAGCCCCCATAGCTAAAGAACGGCAGGGGAATCCCAATAACTGGAACCAACCCAATGGTCATGCCAATATTAACCGCAGCGTGGAAAAACAGGATGGAAACTACTCCATATCCGTATATACGGGCAAAATGCTCAGTTTGACGCTCGGCAATTTTTAGTAGCCTTAACAGGAAAAGCGCTATAAGCAAAACCACAACAGTAGAACCCAAAAAGCCCCACTCCTCACCCACTGTGCAAAAAATAAAATCGGTGCTTTGCTCGGGCACAAAGTTGAATTTGGTTTGAGTGCCCGAAAGGTAACCTTTACCCCAGAAACCGCCGGAACCAATGGCAATCTTTGATTGGTTAACATTGTAACCCCACCCTAACGGATCATCTTCAATACCAAGTAAATCGTTAATACGCTTTTGGTGATGGACATCTAGCACACGCTCAAAAACGTAATCGGCCGACATTGAAAAACCTATGGTTGCAATAAGAAAGAATGAAATTGCATAAACCTGCCTTAGCCTGTTCTTGTAAGCATACAAAAAGCCTAAAACAGCACTAATAAGTACTGGGATAAGAAAGATCAATGCATTAGATAGCCTTAAATGGAATAGTTCCGATGAAATGTAGAGCAACAGACCTATTCCTGCTGCGCCAATGGATATTCTGAACGCATCGCGGTGCTGGCGAGTAAATACTACAAAAAGTGTTACTGCCACAACAAAAATGAAAGTAATTAAAACTGAGGTGCTATAAACGAGAGTTAAAATGAAAACAATTACCAGAAAAACCAGGTAAGATAATATCCATGCAGGCAAACCCTCACGGTATAAAACCAAAATCAAAGCACCAAAAACTAAGGCCGAGCCAGTATCGTTTTGCAAAAGTATAATGCCAACAGGCAACCCAATAATAACTGCCACCTTAACGTACGACCAAAACCCTGAAAGTTTAAAACCATAGCTACTCATGAGCTTTGCAAGAGCAAGGGCAGTGGCAATCTTTGCAAACTCAGCAGGTTGCAATCCGAATGAACCTATGGGTATCCATGACTTTGACGCATTAACCACACGGCCAAAAAGTAACGTTGAAATCAGCGTTATCAGAATAATCCCATAAAAGATATAAGCAAATGCCGGATAGATTCTATCGTTGGAGTAAAGAATAACAATTGCCATGAGGAATGCAAAGAATATCCAAACCAGCTGTTTGCCATAGCGCTGGCTGAAATCGAGGATATTTCTGTGCTCATCGCTATAGACAGCGGCATAAATATTCAGCCATCCCATCAGTACGAGAACAACGTACAGGATGGTTGCAACCCAATCGAGGTTTCGTAGTATGTTATTTCGCCTTTGCACGTCTATCTAATAGGTTTGCGTCAAGTATATATCGTTCCAAATCGGGACGGGAGATAGAATCCTTCAGGTACTTCTCAATCATCAAGCTTGCAATAGGTGCAGCCCATGTAGCACCAAAGCCAGCATTCTCAATATAAACCGAAATTGCAATTTTGGGATCGTCCTTAGGTGCAAATGCAAAGAATACGGAGTGATCCTTACCATGTGGGTTTTGGGCTGTTCCGGTTTTACCGCAAATACGAATATCGGGCAAAGCAGCTATTCGCGCAGTGCTTCCGCTACCCGGCGCTCCGTTTACTGCCAAATCCATTCCCTCAATAATGTAATCAAAGTACTTTGGCTCAATTGAGGTGATATGCTTTTCCCGATACAGGGAGTTTAAGGTATCGCCCTCTATTGATTTTACCACATGGGGTGCAATGTAGTATCCCTTGTTGGCAATTGTTGCCACAAGGTTTGCCATTTGTAAGGGAGTAACGGAAAGCTCACCCTGCCCAATTGCAAGCGAAATGATGGTAAGCGAATTCCAACCTCCCTTTCTGAAGTACTTATCGTAAAATGAAACCGAAGGTACTATACCCTTTAGCTCATGCGGTAAATCGATATTCAGCTTGTTGCCGTAACCAAACGATTCCACATGCCTTTTCCATACCGAGAATCCATTTTCAACCGAACCAAATTCCCTTTTATCGATAATGTTTCGGAAAACATGGCAGTAATAGGTATTACACGAAACCTGTATGGATTGTATCAGGTTGGTAGGCGATGGATGGTTATGGCAACCAACACCACGACCCACGGTGTATCCTCCATAGCAGCTATATCGGGTTTCAGGCGTAACAACCCCTTCCTGTAATCCGATTAACGCATTTACCACCTTGAATGTTGAACCGGGCGGGTATAGCGCCATGATTGAACGGTTGAATATTGGCTTTAACGAATCCTGTTGGAGAACCTTGAAGTTAGCAGTCCTTTGCCTTCCAACCAACAGGTTGGGATCGTATGTTGGGCTCGATATCATAGCCAGCACCTCTCCGGTTTTGGGTTCAATGGCAACAATGCTGCCAATTTTATTTTGCATTAAGCGTTCGCCATACTCCTGAAGCCTTGCATCAATAGTGCTGGTAATGTTCTTACCGGGTATTGCTAACGTATCAAATTTCCCCTGCTCGTATGAACCCTTGATACGGTTATGAACATCGACCATAAAGATTTTTACACCCTTTTTCCCACGTAGAATATGTTCATAGGAGCGCTCAATACCGCTTATACCAATGTAATCGCCCTGTTGGTAGTATGGGCCATTCTTAATATCGCGATCATCAACCTCACCTACATACCCTAGCAGATGCGCCGCAATGGGTGGATTATATGAACGCACCGTACGGGGTTGAATTTCAAAACCCTGATACTTATACATCACCTCCTGGAAACGGGCAAAATTCTCTGCAGATATTTGCTTAAGCAAAACCACAGCTTTACGGGGGGAATAGCCTTTTTGTTTTGTTGCCTGAATAAATGCATCGCGAACCTGTTCAACCATAAGCCCAAGCATGGTGGCAAACTCAAGGGTATCAAATGGTTTTACCTGCCTCTTTACCATTAAAATATCAAAAACCGGCTTATTGGATACCATGGGCACTCCATGCCGATCGAGAACTAGTCCTCGGGCAGGATACTGTGTGATGTAGCGGAGCACGTTATTTGCTGCCGAGAACTTGTAGGAACTATCAATTACCTGAATATAAAATAACTTGCCAATTATGGCAGCAAAAACAAGCATTATGATTACCGACACTACAACACGTCTGCTACTTTCAGCTCGTAACACCACTACCTTGACATTTTATTGGGAGCCCGTAAAAGCTCAATGATCACTATAAAAAACGTTGAAACAGCAGTACTGAGAATAATTCGAACCAGCGTTAACCAGAAGTGTTTAAACGTAAATACTTCCAGAACGAATAGAGTAAAGTGATGAACTAGCACAGCAATTAGGGCATATACAACAAACCACTCCAGTGAGGTGTTCGAAACATCGGGGACACCCCTGATATCCTGAACCGATTTAAAACTCCATCGGTTTAGGATTACCGGACGGAAATAGGCAATAACCAGCGAGGCGGTGGTATGGAGTCCAAGTGTGTTGGAAAAATAATCGACAGCAAATCCTAGTGCAAAACCAATAATAAGCAACATCCAGCGGGTAATTCGGTAGGGAAGCAATAAAATAATAAGTATGTAGATATACGGGTTTACATAACCCATGAAATTGATGTTATTAAGCACCAGAAACTGCAGTAAAAGCAGCATTACCGTTAAACCTAAATATTTTAGAATATCGCTGTACATCACTTCATTGTTTGCAAACGATCAACCTCGCTTTTCACCTTTGAATCGACCAAGTACACATAGTCGAGGGTTTTAAAATCGGCGAAGAGTTCAACCTTAATTTGTAGGAAACTACCATCCTTATTGTAAAAATCAACAACACGACCTATTGGGATATCCCTGGGGAAAATGGTTGAAAAGCCACTGGTTACAATGGTATCGCCAACTGCCACATTAACATGAAGGGGAATTTCATCAAGTACAACACGCCTGTAATTCATGCCATCCCACGAAACCGCTCCAAAAGCGCCCGACTTCTTATGCATAGCCGAAACCCTTACATCGGTATTTAACAGTGAAATGACTGAGGCAAAATGTTTAGTGGTAGCCGACACAATGCCAACAACGCCGTTCTTACATATAACGCCCATCTCCTTGTAAGCACCATCATTTGATCCCGCATCGAGGGTGATGTAGTTATGGCGGCTGTTAATTGAGTTATCAATTATCCTAGCTGGAATATACCGGAATAAACCGGAAGTGTCCTCAATTCTCATGAATGAATCCTGAAGCATTTGCAGCTTAAGCCTGTACCCCTCTATTTCGTTTCGGAGCTTGACGTTTTCCAGTAGGAGTAGTATGTTTGAACGCTGCAGTTGGAAAAGACCTGTTACCTGTGATGCTTGCTTATGCCAGAATCCGGAAATTGATTTTGTTACTGCTCCAACCTGCGATTTCTGGTAGTATGTGGTGTTAAAGTATAGCGAAAGCGATATCCCTAATAGAATTAGGAATATCAGATGAATGTAAAGGCGCTTTAAAATCTCGTACAGGTTATTCATCGCAAAAGCATCGCTTGGGTTACCTCATCAGGAATGGGAACGACAGATTTTTCAATGCTATACTGGTACCCCTTGCAACCGCATGTAAAGGATCCTCAGCAACGTGGAAAGGAATGTTCACTTTCTCGGTTAAACGCTTATCGAGGCCACGGAGTAATGCTCCACCACCAGCCAAGTATATACCCTTTTGAACAATATCGGCATAAAGTTCAGGTGGGGTTTGTTCTAGCACGTTAAAAATAGCCGATTCTATTTTTGAAAGCGATTTGTCCAAACAGTAAGCTATTTCCTGATAAGAAACAGGTACCTCAATGGGTAATGCTGTCATTAGGTTTGGCCCACGAACAATAAAGTCAGCAGGAGGATTGTCCAGGTCAGGAAGAGCTGAACCCACATTTATCTTGATATCCTCAGCGGTACGCTCACCAATTTTAACGTTGTGCTGCTGACGCATGTATGCCTGAATGTCAGCTGTAAAGCCATCGCCGGCAATACGAACCGACTTGTTGCATACAATACCCCCCAAGGCAATAACCGCAATTTCGGTGGTACCACCACCTATGTCCACCACCATGCTACCCTCAGGAGCCATAACATCGAGCCCAATACCAAGGGCGGCAGCCATGGGTTCGTAAATCAGGTAAACATCACGACCACCAGCATGTTCGGCTGAGTCGCGTACAGCACGAATTTCAACTTCAGTACTGCCACTCGGAATACCTATAACCATGCGGAGCGATGGAGTAAAAATTGGGTTTTTGGTATTAATCATGCTAATCATCCCACGAATCATTTGTTCAGCCGCATTAAAATCGGCAATTACTCCATCCCTGAGCGGGCGAATGGTTCTGATGTTCTCGTGGGTTTTACCATGCATAGCCCTGGCCTGTTCTCCTATGGCTATCATTTTCCCGGTTGAGTGATCAATTGCCACTATGGAAGGCTGATCGACAACTATTTTATCGTTAAAAAGAATGATAGTGTTAGCCGTTCCTAAATCGATTGCCAACTCCTGAGTTAAAAACGAAAAAAGTCCCATATCGAATTAATATTTATTTTCTAATGTTTAAAGTGTCGAATTCCAGTAAAAATCATGGCAATGCCATTGGCATTGCAGAAATTGATGCTCTCCTGATCCTTGATTGACCCGCCAGGTTGAATAACAGCCCTTACTCCTGCCTCGTAGGCAAGCTGAACGCTATCCGGGAATGGGAAAAAGGCATCGGAAGCCATTACAGCCCCATTCAGGTCAAATCCAAAACTATGTGCTTTTGCAATAGCCTGTTTTACAGCATCAACCCTTGATGTTTGCCCCACGCCACTCCCTACAAGCTGGAGGTTCTTAACTAAAACAATGGCGTTTGATTTGGTATGCTTTACAATTTTATTGGCAAAAAGCAAATCGTTAACCTCGTTTGGCGTGGCCGATTTTTGGGTAACCAGCTGCAGCATCGAATCGGATTCGGTAACCGAATCGCGCTCCTGCATTAAAACTCCATTTAAGGCTGTTCGGTAAACCTGTTGCGGCAGGTTAAAATCCTTCATCCTCAGAATTATCCTGTTCTTCTTAGCTTGTAGCACTTCCAGAGCAGCATTATCAAAGTTGGGGGCAATGAGAACTTCAAAGAAGATTTTATTGATCTCCTTAGCCGTTGTCTCATCAATTGACCGATTCGATATGATAATACCACCAAAGGCCGAAACAGGATCACCAGCAAGTGCATCGGCCCAAGCCTGAAGGATACTGGGGCGTGAAGCAACGCCACAGGCGTTATTATGCTTTAAAATGGCAATGGTTGGCTCTTCAAATTCCCTGATAAGGTTAACCGCCGCATCGATATCCAATAGGTTATTGTAGGAGATTTCTTTACCGCAATACTGTTCGAACATTTCGTCGAAATTGCCGTAAAAAACCCCTTTCTGATGGGGATTCTCACCATACCTCAATCCCCTAACACCCTTTAAGCTTTTACGGAAGAAGCTCTGAGGGAACTCAGGGCTAAAATAGCCGTAAATGGCCGTATCGTAATGCGAAGATGTGGCAAACGCCTCGGCTGCAAATATCCTACGTTGCTCCAGCGATGTGGCACAATCCTGTTCCGTGAGCATTTCGTAAACCCTTTCGTATTGCTCCCTGTTCGATACAATTAAAACATCCCTGAAATTCTTGGCAGCCGCCCTGATAAGTGAGATTCCGCCAATATCAATCTTTTCAATTACCTCAGGTTCCGAAGCGCCTGACTCAACAGTCTTTTCAAAAGGGTAAAGGTCAACAATAACCAAATCTATCTCGGGAATTCTATACTCCTGGAGCTGAAAAAGATCGTTCTCGTTTTCGCGCCGGGCAAGTATTCCACCAAAAACCTTTGGGTGCAATGTTTTCACCCTACCCCCAAGAATTGAGGGATAGCCCGTGAGCTCCTCCACAGCAACAACCGGAATCCCCAACCCCTTGATGAAATCCATTGTTCCTCCGGTTGAGTAAATGGTAACATTTTTTTCGCCTAAATACTTTACAATTTTATCGAGGTTATCCTTGTGGTAAACCGATATTAAGGCAGTTTTAACAACTTTATAACTATTCATCTTGTTGTTTGTCAGTTGCTTACGAATAAAATAAATATTCAGTAACTAGCCATAAAATTGGTTAAATCCTTTGAAAAACCAATACTTAGCAACTATTTTTTTTCAACAAACCTGAAAATATTAACCAAATAAAAGCTACTTAAAGTAATATATCAAGGCAAACCCATTAAACCTTGTAAACAATAAATGCTCAAAAAAGATAGGAATATTTAACAGTTTATGTTAGCTGAAAAGTCAACGAATAGGTATATTTGTTGAATGAGCACAAGCAATCGGTTTCCATTTTTGACTAAAAATTACCTGCATTAATGAAAGCATTACGACCATTTATCATTCTACTTAAGCTTGCACGCGAAAGCATGCAGTTTGCTTACCAATCAGTAAAAGCAAATAAGCTTAGAACCTTTCTGTCGCTGTTTGGCATCACTATTGGCATTTTTGCCATTATATCTGTTTTTACCATGATTGACAGCTTAGAGAAGAATGTGCGCGACAGCCTACAGGCGCTAGGGAAAAAGGTTGTATACGTTCAAAAGTGGCCTTGGGGAGGCAATGAGGAATACCCATGGTGGAAATACCTCAATAGACCGGAACCAACCCTAAGTGACCTTGAGGAGATACGCAGGAAAAGCTTACTAACCGATGCTGCATGCTTTAATGTAGCATACAATAAGCAGATAAAGTATAATGGCAACAATATCCCCGATGCTACCATTTACGGCATTAGCACCGATTTTGATAAAATTCGAACTTTCGACTTAAGCGAAGGCCGATTCTTTAACCAGTTTGAGATTAACTCAGGAAGACCATATGCTGTAATTGGCAGCGATATTGCCAAAGACCTTTTTCAAGGTGCAAATCCACTGGATAAAACCATCAAAATTGGCGGGCAAAAAGTTACAGTGATAGGAGTATTTGCCAAGGAAGGGAAATCGGCCATTGGGGAAAACAGCCTCGATAACATGGTAATTATTCCGCTTAACCTTGCTCGAACCATGGTCGACCTAAGGAATTCCGGCCCGTGGATAATGGTTAAAGCAAAAGATGATACTAGCGTTGAGGATTTAATTGATGAATTACGTGGCATACTCCGCGCCCACCACCGGCTTAAACCCCTTGATGAGGATGACTTTGCGCTTAACCAGATTGACCTGTTGAAGGATAGCCTCGACTCAATTTTTGCATCAATCAACTTTGCCGGAGGATTCATTGCATTTTTCTCCATAATTGTTGGAGGATTTGGCATAGCCAATATCATGTTTGTTTCGGTTAAGGAGCGCACAAGCCAAATTGGTGTTCAAAAAGCACTAGGGGCAAAACGATACTTCATACTAATCCAGTTCCTTTACGAGGCGGTTCTATTGGCTGTGGCAGGTGGAGTTATTGGCTTACTGCTTATTTTTATTGGAACACTTGCTGTAACCCATGGGTTGGATTTTAACGTGTCGCTCACCCTGCCAAACATCATCCGGGGCTTACTCATATCGGCGGTTATTGGAATAGTATCGGGATTTGTGCCCGCATGGGTGGCATCACGTCTAAGTCCTGTTGAAGCAATAAATACAAAGGCTTAGCCAAGCAAACGTTCCACCTCTAAGGTTAACTCCACAAAGTTATCAACTGAAAGCTGCTCGGCTCGCTTAGTACCGTATTTATCGCTAATCTCAATGCCGTTAAATGCTGAACGGATGGAGTTCCTTAAGGTTTTACGCCGTTGGTTAAAGGCAGCTTTTACAACCCGTTCAAAAAGGGTGTAACTACAGCCTAAGTCAATTACACTATTTCGTGTCAAACGGATTACTGCCGATTTTACCTTGGGCGGTGGTGTAAAGCATCCCTCGCTTACTGTGAACAAATACTCAATATTGTAAAAGGCTTGTAGAAGCACACTAAGTATCCCGTAAGTTCTGGAACCAGGCTTTTCGGCTATTCGCTGGGCAACCTCGCGCTGGACCATTGCTACAACCTCAGGAACAAAATCGCGCTGCTCAATTACTCTAAAAAAGATTTGCGAGGAGATATTGTAGGGTAGATTTCCTATTACAGCAAATTTTCCTTTCAGCAACTCCTTAATATCAACTTGCAAAAAATCGGCCTCAACCACGTTTAAATCAGGCAGGTTTCTTTTAAGGTAGCTGACCGATTCACTATCAACGTCAACTGCTACAAGTCTAGTACCAAACCTTTGATAAAGATCGAATGTAAGAACGCCCATTCCCGGGCCAATCTCAAGCACGGCATCACAACCATCGGCTCTCAGGCTTTCGGTAATGCGTTGGGCAACACGTTTGTCGTTCAGAAAATGTTGACCTAAATGCTTTTTGGGGCGCACTTCGGGCATGTTACTGGGGGGGATTTGTTATAACGGAATCAATTCTTGGCCTTAGCACAGGTTTTGGCTTGAGTACTCTAGTCAAGGAATCGAGCTTTAAGCCTAAAGCATTTACGGTTAAATGTTTTGCAATCACTTTCCCCGATTTATCGATAAGTAAACTGCCGGGTAAGCGTGCTATTCCATATAGCTGAAGTTTGTTGATGCTGTAGGTGTCGTTTAGTGAAACCTGATACCAACCCAGGTTATCGGACTTAGCAAGGTTGTCCAACATTAATGAATCAATTTTTACTCCAAAACTCACCACTTCAAAACCCAAAGGTTTGTAGGTGGAGTAAAGATTTTTTAAGTTTTTGCTATTGCCTATTGATTCTTTATCCCAGAAACAGAGCAGAATCCATTTTGCCCAGATTCCCGGAATGGTAATATATTTCCCGTCAAATGTTTGGAACTGAAGGGGTGGTAAAACCATGCCCGGCCTTAATGAATTTTCAATTTGCGAAATACTATCGTTAAGCCTATGGTATTCAATGGTTTTCTTGTAATCGAAAACTACTTGTTTTTTAGGGTAAAGCAAGGTTAAGCAGCTATCAACCTTCCTATAAAGTTTGGAATTGCTGGTGTAGGGTAATAGTTGCTCTGAATCTAATGTTGCATTTACAACGAAAACAGATGTTAGCTCAAAGGGATTAGATGCCACAAACATGTATACTTCGTTCTGTAAGCCATTTCTCAACGAATCCTTTAACTGAGTGTAAACCTTAATGAGCGAATCTTTTACCAAGATTTCAGTACTATCAATGGCATCAATTTTTGCCTGAAAATTCTTTAGTATCTGCGAAACCTTATTAATATTATTCTGAAAATTGATTACCTGAATCGTTTCGGGCGAACCATCGGCTTGCCAACCATTACTATAGGTAAGTGTTATTTTTTCACCCGGCTTTGCCGATACTATCAACGGGTAATCCTTTTTATCCGTTGTAATAGCTACTACTTGAGGTTCTTTGGTGTTAAAAGATATTTTCCCTTCACCTTTAGAGTTAAGCAACAGTGAGTCGGCAAAACTGCTTCCAAAATCTGGCACCCTAAAGTAAACCCAACCCTCTGTCCATTGGGGGGCTTTAATTGTAATTTCAATCCTATCGTAATGGTTTGAGCATGCCGTAGCAATAAAAACCAAAATCGAAACCTGAAGAAGAACGATGATTTTTTTTGAAAAAAAATTTATGGGCATCGCAAACGAATTATATCTGACAACTATTAAAAATCAACTTCCAAAATTAACAAAAAGCTAAACCAAAATTGGGCATAAGTCATCTTTTTTTGCTAACTTGTAACGAGATTTTTTACAAAAAATAATGGGATGGCTGTAGCAGTAAATATGCTTATAGCTATACTAAAAGCAACTGCCAACCGCATTTTACTTATGTTATGTCATGTTTAATATGACAACCCATAGTTAAAGGAAAGTATTGAAAGTTTAAAGTATAATTAAAAATTTTTGAGCCATGAAATACCTTTCATTTGACAAAGAGCAGCTGGTTAACCTGGAGTACTCGCTAAACCGGGAAATTCTGAGCACAAACCGTGCAGGTGGATATTTCAGCACAACAATTATTCTTTGCAATACACGCAAGTACCATGGCTTGATGATTTTACCAATTGATGAGTTTGATGGTGAAAATCACGTTTTGCTTTCGTGCGTTGACGAAACCGTAATACAGCACGGACAAACGTTTAACCTGGGTATTCATCGTTACCCCGGCATTTACGAGCCTCGTGGCCATAAATACATAATCGATTTTACCTACGAGCCAACACCTACCCTAACCTACCGGGTTGGTGGCGTAATCTTCAAGAAAGAGCTGCTGTTTGTGCACAACGAGGAGCAGTTCATGATTCGCTACACCTTGGTCGATGCGCATAGTTCAACACACCTGCGAATTAAACCTTTTCTTGCCTTCCGCAATGTACATAATGTTTCAAAGGCCAATATGTGGGCTAACACAAAATTTCAACCATGTGCCAATGGGGTTAAGTATAAGCTATACACAGGGTTCCCTACGCTACACCTCCAGCTGAACAAGAAAAACGAATTTGTAGCTTGCCCTGATTGGTACTACAACATTGAGTACATGGAGGAGCTGAAACGTGGATACGAGGGGTACGAGGACCTTTTTGTTCCAGGCTACTTCGAGATTCCAATAAAAAAAGGCGAAAGCGTAATCTTTTCAGCCGCCACCGAGGAGCAAACGCCCTCGACCTTACTTAAAAAGTTTAATGCGGAAATACTCCGGCGCCCTGCCAAGGATAGCTACAAAGCTTGCATGGAAAACTCTGCCCGACAGTTTATTGTTCATAAAGGAAAAAACTGGGATATAATTGCTGGTTACCCATGGTTTGGAAGCTGGGGACGCGATTCATTTATATCGCTGCCGGGACTAACATTAGGAATTGACGACCCAAAAATGTGCAAAACACTGCTGGACTCGCTTAGCGCAAAGCTCAAGAATGGACTTTTCCCCAACATGGGAAATGCCACATCGCAGGCCTTTAACTCGGTTGATGCGCCCCTTTGGTATTTCTGGGCTATTCAGCAATACTACCTATATACAAACGACCACAAGGAGGTATGGCACGATTATGCCAAGAAGATGAAAACCATCCTCAAAGGATTCAGGGATGGATTACCCTTTAATATTAAGATGCACGACAACGGGCTTATTTGGGCAGGAGAGCGGGGTTATGCCCTTACATGGATGGATGCCGTGGTTTATGGCAAACCCGTCACACCCCGAATTGGCTATCCGGTTGAAATCAATGCCTTATGGTACAACGCCATAATGTTTACCATTGACCTTGCCACCAAGAACAAGGATTACCGTTTTGTAAAGGAATGGCTACCTATTGCCGAAAGGGCAAAAGCATCGTTCAACAATCTTTTCTGGCTAGCCGAAAAGGGCTACTTGGCCGATTATGTTGATGAGGAAGGCCCTAATACCGATATTAGGCCGAATCAAATCTTTGCCATTTCGTTGCCATACACACCACTCGATGAAGAT
Organism: Tenuifilum sp.; assembly: GCF_037481895.1. Classification (NCBI taxonomy): domain Bacteria; kingdom Pseudomonadati; phylum Bacteroidota; class Bacteroidia; order Bacteroidales; family Tenuifilaceae; genus Tenuifilum; species Tenuifilum sp. The sequence goes on along the minus strand of NZ_JBBFKU010000004.1, from coordinate 76,134 downwards.
AAAATGCCAAGTGTGCTTAAAATTGTCGATAAGGAACTATATACACCCAAGGGACTACGTACACTCTCGCCAAACAATCCGCATTATAAGGGGAGATACGAGGGCGACCAACCCACACGCGACTCAGCCTACCATCAGGGTACGGCATGGCCATGGCTTTTAGGAGCCTATGTTGAGGCTCATTTCCGCCTTAACCCCGAACACGCCATTAATGTGGCTGAAAATATTCTTGAATCGTTCCAGGAAGATATTAATATTCACGGTATTTGCACCATTTCCGAGGTTTACGATGGCGATCCACCTCAACGTCCAAACGGCTGCATTTCGCAGGCATGGAGCGTTGCTGAACTTACAAGAATATATCAAATGGTTGAAAAACATAAATCAGGAAAGGGTAAATAATATGAGAGTTCTGATGTTCGGTTGGGAGTTTCCCCCTCACATTACCGGAGGTTTAGGAACCGCTTGCTATGGACTTACCCGGGCATTGGCTAAACAGGGCACTGAAATTATTTTTGTTGTGCCCAAAGCTTATGGCGATGAAGACCAGCGTAGGGTCCGCCTTGTTAGCGCCGAAGATATAGAGGTGTCGCACTCATCCAAAAACCTTGAAGAGTTCTGGAAACATATTAAATACCTGGAGATCAGTTCAAATATAGTTCCCTATGTTGATCCTGAGGAATTTAGTAAAATTGTTGAGTACGCTGAGAACGAGAGCGTTGAGTACAACATAAACACATTTAAAAGAAAATTTAAGTTCTCAGGAAAGTACGGCCCTAACCTAATGACCGAGGTTACCCGCTACGCTATTACTGCTGCATCGGTGGCTTGGCGGGAAACGTTTGATGTAATTCATGCTCACGACTGGCTTACCTACCCTGCTGGCATTGCAGCCAAAATGGTATCGGGAAAACCCTTGGTTGTTCACGTTCACGCAACCGAATTCGACCGTAGTGGCGAGAATGTAAATCAAGCGGTTTACGATATTGAGCGCCGAGGCATGGAAGTTGCTGACATGGTTGTTACCGTGAGCAACCTAACCCGAAACATCGTGATAAACCGTTACGGTATTCCCGAACATAAGGTGGTAACTGTTCATAACGCCGTTCATTTTAAGGGCGATATTGAGCAAGAATTTGAGCGAGGGGTTGATGAGAAAGTGGTTACATTCCTAGGAAGGGTTACTTTCCAGAAAGGCCCCGACTACTTTGTGGAGGCGGCCAACAAGGTGCTCAAACGCACCCAAAATGTTAGGTTTGTTATGGCTGGCAGCGGCGATATGCTTAACCGAATGATTAGGCGTGTTGCGCAACTTGGCATTGCCCCAAGGTTTCACTTTACGGGCTTCCTCAAGGGAAACGAGGTAAACCAGATGTTTCAACTATCGGACGTTTATGTTATGCCATCGGTATCGGAACCATTTGGGATAAGCCCGCTTGAGGCCATGCGCTCAAGCGTTCCGGTTATTATATCCAAACAATCGGGTGTTGCCGAGGTGCTTAAGTATGCCATTAAGGTCGATTTTTGGGATATCGATGCCCTTGCCGACAGTATTTACGGGCTACTCCACTATGAAGCCCTTTCAAACTTCTTTATCAAATACGGACAGGAGGAGGTTAACAGCCTTAAGTGGGATGGTGCAGCCACCAAGATTATTGAAATATACAACAAACTAGCTAACAGGTAAATTGGAATACTATGAAGACCATTTGCTTTTACTTCCAGGTTCATCAACCTTTCAGGTTGCGTAGGTATCGCTTTTTCGATATCGGAAAAAACCATAATTACTTTGACGAGTTTGCCAATAGGTCGATAATGCGAAAGGTTGCCGAGAAATGCTACCTTCCTACCAACAAGCTGATGCTGGACCTCATAAAAGAATACGGTTCAAGGTTTAAAATATCCTACTCCATTTCTGGTACTGCGCTCGACCAGTTTGAGATGTATGCTCCCGATGTGCTTGAAACATTCCAGAAGTTGGCCAAAACCGGAAGTGTTGAGTTTTTGGCTGAAACATACTCGCACTCCCTATCGGCCTTAAAAAGCAGGGAGGAGTTTACTCGCCAGGTAAAGGCGCAAATGGCTAAGGTTGAAAATCTTATTGGGTATAAGCCCAAAAGTTTCCGTAATACAGAGCTCATATATTCCGATGAGATAGGTGCAATGGTCGCCGACCTGGGTTTCAACACCATGCTAACCGAGGGAGCTAAACACATCCTGGGTTGGAAGAGCTCAAACTTTGTTTACTCCAATGCCATCAACCCAAAACTACGATTACTACTAAAGAACTTTAGGCTAAGCGATGATATTGCCTTTAGGTTCTCCAACCGCGACTGGAGTGAATGGCCACTTACAACCGAAAAGTACGTGCACTGGTTGAATAATATCAACCCAAATGAGGAAATTGTAAACCTTTTCATGGATTACGAAACCTTTGGTGAGCACCAGTGGGCTGAAACTGGTATTTTCGACTTTATGCGTGCTTTACCCGGTAGGGTTTTTGCCAATACCAACTTTGAATTTCTTACCCCCTCGGAGGCTGCCCAAAAACATCAACCCGTAGCATTACTTCACGTGCCACATCCTATCTCGTGGGCCGATGAGGAACGTGACCTTACGGCATGGCTTGGTAACGAGTTACAGGATAGCGCCTTTAATGAGCTTTACAACCTTGCCGATATGGTTGAAAAAATTGACGACCCTAACATCAAACGCGACTGGCTTTACCTGCAAACCAGCGACCACTTCTACTACATGTGCACAAAATGGTTTAGCGATGGCGACGTTCATAAATACTTTAACCCCTACGACACCCCCTACGAGGCGTTTATCAACTTTATGAATGTTCTTAGCGACTTTACCATCAGGCTTAAAAGTAAGCTAATTGAGGAACCAGCAGAAATTGAAAAGGTTGAGGATCCTGAGCAGGCCGTTAAGCTCATTGAGATGTATCAGGAAAAAATTAATGAGTTACAATCCAAGCTAAAAACCACCAAGGTTAAATCATCTGCTAAAGAAACTGCTAAGTCCAGATCCACCAAAAAGGGAACTGCAGCCAAAACTGCTGCAAAAAAAACTACAGAAAAAACTGCAAAGGCTAGCTCTAAACCGAGCAAAACCATTGCTAAAACAAAGGAGGTAGAGCCTGACGAAAAAGATAAGAAAGTTAAGGCATCAACCCCAAAGGCTAAGCCAACCTCGGCTAAGGGTAAAGCATCAGCGGCTAAAACAAAAGCAGTAAAGGAAAAGAAAGAGACTTCGGCCTCGAAAAAAACGACTGGAAAAAGTAAAACTAAATAAAGGTTCAGTGTATGAAGGAAAAATTACTGAAGCCCGACTACATATTTGAGGTAAGCTGGGAGGTTTGTAACAAGGTAGGTGGAATCCACACTGTTGTTTCCACTAAGGCTTCGTTGCTGGAGAATGAACTTAAAAATAACTACATAACCATTGGGCCCGACATAATTAAGGATACCGAACATAACTTCGAGTTTATTGAGGATCCAAATCTCTTTAAAGCTTGGAGAAACCAAGCTTTATCCGAAGGGATTTCAGTGAGAGTGGGACGATGGAATATTCCCTGTAAACCCGTTGCAATACTGGTGAACTTTTCAGGGTTAATATCACACAAGGATGAGATTTTTAAACTGCTTTGGGAACGTTTTAAACTCGATTCCATTACCGGACAGTGGGACTACATTGAACCAGCGCTTTTTGGTTACGCTGCCGGGAGGGTTATTGAGAGTTTCACAAACTTCAACCTTAGCCTCCGACACAGGGTAGTAGCCCAATTCCATGAGTGGATGACTGGAACCGGATTGCTATACCTGAAGCAAAACATGCCCCAAATAGGAACGGTATTTACCACCCACGCTACAGTTTTGGGCCGCAGCATTGCGGGCAACGGTATTCCGCTTTACAGTAATATTGACAAGTATAACACCGATCATAAAGCCAAAGAATTTAATGTTGTTGCCAAGCACTCCCTTGAATCGATTGCTGCCAAGGAAGCTGACTGCTTTACCACAGTAAGCGAAATTACAGCTCAGGAATGCAAGTATTTTCTTGGTAATGAGGTTGATCTTATCACCCCAAACGGCTTCGATGGCTCCTTTATTCCTAAACCCGAAGAGGAATTTAAACTTAGGAAGCTTGAAGGAAAGATTAAGTTTTACGAAGTTGCCGAGGCTATGCTCTCGCACGATGTGGCAAAGGATAGCTTAGTAATTGGCATTAGCGGCCGCTACGAGTTCAAGAATAAAGGTATTGATGTTTTCCTGGAAGCGCTAGCAAAGCTAAATCGTGAAAATAACCTTGAAAAAGAGGTGCTTGCATTCCTATTAATTCCCGCAGGACACCACGGCCCTAGGAAGGATGTATTCCATAACCTACGCGATGCCAAGGAAAGCGATAGCTACATCATTCTTGATGATACACACGTTACGCACTACCTAAACGACCCGGAATCCGAGATAATACTTAAACGAATCCGAGCACTCGGGCTAAACAATGCTTCAACTGATAAGGTTAAAGTATTCTGGGTTCCATGTTACCTCAACGGAAACGATGGAATATTTAACAAACCATACTACGACTTACTTATTGGTATGGATATCACTGTTTTCCCATCGTACTATGAACCTTGGGGTTATACTCCACTTGAAAGTTTAGCCTTTAGAGTTCCTACAATCACAACAACCCTGGCGGGTTTTGGCGATTGGATTAATAAGCATTACAATAACCCCAAGGATGCCATAAGAATAATTCACCGTACCGACGATAACGACCCCGAAGTGGTTGAGCAAATTGCATTAACCATCGATTACAATATAAAACTCGACAACAATAAGAAGCTGAATCTTGCCCATAATGCCGACGAGATATCGCGGGTTGCCCTTTGGGAAAACTTTATTGATTATTACTTCCAAGCATACGACAAAGCCCTTAAGGTAGTTGGCGACCGCACGCAAATGTACATGGAGGTTGAACGGCAAGAGGTATTGCCTACAGTTGAACGGAAATTCAAACAGTATCAACCCAACTGGGTTAGGTTGATAATCCAAAAACGTTTGCCCGAAAAGCTAAAACCCCTCGATGAGATTTCACGTAACCTTTGGTGGTCATGGAATACTGACTCAAAGGAAATATTTGAATCCATTGACAAGGACCTTTGGGATCAGTGCGAGCATAACCCCATTCAGTTTCTCGAAAGGATAAGTTTACCCCGCTTTCAGGAACTTGAGAACGACACAGCGTTTGTGGATAAACTCCAATCGGTTTACCTGAGGTTTACCTCTTACATGATGAAACGCTATGAACGGAAAGGTCCCCGAATTGCATACTTCAGCATGGAGTTTGGCTTACATAGCTCCCTTAAACTTTACTCGGGAGGCCTGGGTGTGTTGGCTGGCGACTACCTGAAAGAAGCTTCGGATCGCAATGTTGATATGGTTGGTATCGGACTTTTATACCGGTATGGATATTTCACTCAAAACCTTTCAGCATCGGGCCAACAGGTTGCTGTTTACGATCAGCAAAACTTTACCCAGAGTGTTGCTACTCCTGTGCGTAACGAAAACGGCAAGTGGATCACTGTTAAGGTGGCATTCCCCGGACGCGATGTTTACGCCCGAATTTGGAAAGTTGAAGTGGGCAGAACCGACCTTTACCTCTTGGATACTGACTTTGAGGATAACCAACCCCTTGACCGTACTATCACTCACCACCTTTACGGTGGCGACCTGGAGAACCGGTTTAAACAGGAAATGATTCTTGGCATAGCCGGCATACGAGCCTTGAACGAATTAGGAATTACCCCCGATATTTACCATATAAACGAGGGTCATGCCGCATTTATCGGGCTGGAACGTTTACGCCGTTACATCGTAGAGGAAAAACTATCGTTTCCTGAAGCTTTGGAACTTGTTAGAGCATCGAGCCTTTTCACTACCCACACCCCTGTCCCTGCCGGCCACGATGCCTTCCCTGAAGAATTAGTCCGAACCTACATGGCTCATTACCCTGAAAGGTTAAAAATAAGCTGGGATCAATTCATGGATTTAGGCCGAATGAGTCCTGGTGACACAACCGAACGCTTTTCAATGAGCCATTTGGCTATAAAGCTTTCGCAAGAAGTTAACGGGGTTAGCTGGCTCCATGGTGAGGTTAGCCGAAAAATGTTTGCCGGCATGTGGCCCTGCTACTTCCCCAATGAACTTCATATAAGCTATGTAACTAACGGGGTTCACTTCCCTACATGGACTGCCCGTGAATGGAAAGCAATACTGGAAGATAGCTCTGACAGCTCTGAATTGGGCTACACACTTCCTAACTGGAACGCTATTGAAAACTTGCCCGATAATAAGATATGGGATATTCGGAATAAACTAAGGAAACGCCTTATCAAACTAATTAACAAGCGGTTAAATAATCCGAACCTGGTTAGGTTTGAAAGCCCACGTCAGGTTATTGAGATACAAGAAAAGCTGAACGACAAGATACTTACCCTAGGTTTTGCCCGCCGATTTGCCACCTACAAAAGGGCATGGTTGCTATTTAAGGATCAGGACAGGTTAGCGGAACTAGTCAACAACCCCCAACGACCTGTTCAAATCTTTTTTGCTGGTAAAGCCCACCCACACGATAAAGCCGGCCAGGATTTAATCAAGAAGATTATTGAAATATCCAAGCAACCACGTTTCCTTGGCAGAATAATCTTCCTGCAAAACTACGATATGGAACTGGCCCGACGAATGGTACAAGGTGTTGATGTTTGGCTTAACACCCCCACCCGTCCCATGGAAGCTTCAGGAACCAGCGGTCAAAAAGCCGTAATGAATGGAGTGCTTCACTTCAGCGTTATGGATGGATGGTGGGTTGAAGGCTACCGCGAGAATGCCGGTTGGGCACTACCAATGGAACCCACATACCCCCAAGAGGAGTTCCAGGACGAACTCGATGCTGAACTCATCTATACCATACTTGAGAATGAGGTTGTACCCGCATTCTATGAGCGCACCGCCGACGATGTCCCTCAAAAGTGGATTTCGTTTATCAAAAAGTCCATGACCCAAGTGGCATCGAACTTTACAACTCTTAGAATGATAAACGACTACCAAAACCGGTTTTACAACAAGCTTTACTATAGGTTTAATGAGCTATCCGAGAACGATTTTGAGGAAGCCAAACAGATTTCCGCATGGAAACGCCGCATTACTCGTAGCTGGGACGAGATTGAAGTGATACGGGTTAAACAGTTTGACATGAACCGTGAACCCATATTACTGGGTAATGAGTATGAGGCTGAAGTTGTTCTCGATTTGGGATCACTTGCCCCCGATGAAATAGGGGTAGAGCTTGTGGTTGCCGACCTTATTGAGAACCAACAAGTAACCGTTAAGCGTGTTCATGAATTTGAACTTGCCGGAATTGAAGGCTCAAGAGCTACTTTCCGGTTAAAACTGATCCCCGTCGAACCCGGTGCGTTTGAGTGTGGTATTAGAATATTCCCAAAAAATCCACTACTGCCCCACCGCATGGATTTTTGCTTGGTTCGATGGATATAATGGAAAAACCGCATTGGGGAAAAGGTTAATGCAAGCCTTTTCCCCTTACCAAAAGTCTACGTCGGTTCGTCAATACATTTGATACTTTGGTCAACAAGAAAAATATCGTGAACAATAATATTACTTTGAAACAATAAATTTTTGCAAATTAGCATGTGAGTAAGCACAAGTCTAACATGATTATTATTCAACGTCCAAATCAAACGCGCCGTAAGGAATTAGCACTTACCTTAGGCTTTTTTGATGGCGTTCACCTTGGACACCGCGAGCTAATCCAAACAGTAGCTCACGATGCTGAAATCATGGGTTTGGAATCGGCTGTGCTAACTTTCTGGCCACACCCCAGACTTGTCCTCCATAAAGATCCTGAGAAACTTCGTTTCCTTAACACACTTAACGAGAAAGCTAAAATAATTGCCAAGTTTGGAATAGACTATTTTATTGTTCAGGAATTTTCCCGGGATTTTTTCAATTTGGATGCCACCGATTTCATCAAATTGCTGGTTTACGAATATAAGGTTAAGCATTTTGTAATTGGTGTCGATCATCGCTTTGGAAAAGGTGGATCAGGAGATTCAGACCTTTTGAATAAACTTTCCGGCGAAATGGGTTTTACCGTGAAAGTGATCCCCTCGCAAAGAATTGAAGGAATTGATGTTAGCTCCACAAAGATACGCGAAGCGCTCCTAACTGGAAACCTTGAACTGGCAAACCAGATGCTGGGTTACCCATACCTTATAACCGGTGCTGTTCAATCCGGCAATCAGCTTGGACGAAGAATCGGTTTCCCCACTGCCAACATTCGTCCTAACGATCCACTTAAACTTATTCCCAAGGAAGGGGTATATGCCGTGGTTGTTAACGCCAACGACACCATTTACAAGGGAATGCTTAACATCGGTTTTAGACCAACAGTTGGAACTGACAACAAGCAAACCATTGAAGTAAACATTTTCGATTTTGAGGAAGACCTTTACAATTCAGGCATTGAGGTTGCCCTTGTCGCCCGGTTAAGGGACGAAAAACGTTTTGCCTCCGTTGAACACTTGAAAGAGCAACTTGTTATTGATAAACAGAATGCCCTGGAAGCCTTAAAGAACGAAAAATTTGAACGTTATCAAAACTTATTCCTAACTTTACGGCCCGAAAGGAATAATAACCAATAAAATCAATATTAATGGAACAAGTAATTCAGGCTACCTTACCCTACAAGGTTAAGGATATCGCATTGGCAGAATGGGGAAGGAAAGAAATCACTATTGCCGAAAAGGAAATGCCGGGACTAATGTCGCTTCGTAAGAAGTACGGTCCTCACAAGCCCCTTAAAGGGGCACGTATTACCGGTTCGCTCCACATGACCATACAAACCGCTGTACTTATTGAAACCCTTGTAGAACTGGGAGCACAGGTTCGTTGGGCAAGCTGCAACATTTTCTCAACTCAGGATCATGCTGCAGCAGCCATAGCAGCCGCAGGCATACCTGTATTTGCATGGAAAGGAGAAACCCTTGAAGAGTACTGGTGGTGTACCGCGCAGGCTCTTTCGTTCCCCGAAGGTAAAGGCCCAAACCTCATTGTTGACGATGGTGGCGATGCTACACTCCTTGTGCATTGGGGTTACAAAGCCGAGAACGACAAGTCATTCCTCGATAGAGTGCCGTCGTCGCACGAAGAAAAAGTTATACTCTCACTACTCAAAGATATTTTGGCTAAAGAGCCTAACAAGTGGCATAACCTGGTGAAGGAACTTAAAGGTGTTTCGGAAGAAACTACTACCGGGGTTCATCGCCTTTACCAAATGCTTGAGCGTAAAGAGTTACTTATACCTGCCATAAATGTTAACGACTCGGTTACCAAGAGTAAGTTCGACAACCTTTATGGATGCCGCGAATCGCTTGCCGATGGCATTAAGCGGGCAACCGATGTTATGATTGCCGGTAAGGTGGTTGTGGTATGCGGTTACGGCGATGTGGGAAAGGGTTGTGCACACAGCATGCGCTCCTACGGCGCCCGTGTGATAGTAACTGAAATTGATCCCATATGCGCCCTTCAGGCTGCCATGGAAGGTTTTGAGGTGAAAACCGTTGAGGACACTCTCGATGAGGGGAATATCTACGTTACCGCCACCGGCAACTGCGATGTTATTACCCTTGAACACATGCAACGTATGAAGGATCAAGCCATTGTTTGCAATATCGGTCATTTTGACAACGAGATTCAAATGGATAGGCTCAACTCCCAAAAGGATGTTAAGCGCATCAATATTAAGCCACAGGTGGATCAGTACACATTCCCCGATGGCCACTCCATTTTTATCCTGGCCGAAGGCCGACTGGTTAACCTTGGCTGCGCCACAGGCCATCCCAGCTTTGTGATGAGCAACAGCTTCTCCAACCAAACCCTTGCACAAATTGAGCTCTGGACTAAAAACCTACCTGTTGATGTGTACCGACTTCCCAAACACCTCGACGAGGAAGTTGCTCGCTTGCACCTTGAGCAAATTGGCGTTAAGCTTACCCAGTTGAGCCCAAAACAAGCGGAGTACATTGGTGTAAAACCCGAAGGACCATACAAACCCGAACATTACCGATACTAAACAATCAGAACTGCCGGAAACCTCCGGCAGTTTTTCTATCCTTTTGCCCTACCAATTAACTTTATTGCTCCCTTAATCTTTTCATATCCTGCGCGTAAAAGCGGAGTATTGTCAAATTTATGAGTAAATTCACTCTCGCTCAGACTTGCAAGTTCGGCAGCTTTAATCCCACTAAAAATATGGGTTTCCTGATCAACTCCATTAACCCGCACAGCCTTGCTGTTCCATGGGCAAACCTCCTGACAGATGTCGCAGCCAAAACACCACCCTTTTAGGTTGCTCACCTCATTATCGGCAATCGCCTGTTTACGTTCAATAGTTAAGTACGATATGCACTTCCGCGCATCTACAGTACCCGGGGCAACTATAGCATTATTGGGGCAGGCATCCATGCATCGGGTACAAGAGCCACACCCATTCCGCTCCAGGTGAATGGTTGGCTCAATTTCAATATCAACAATAAGTTCCCCAATAAAAACATAGGAACCTAAGTTCCTGTTAATAAGGTTCGAGTTCTTCCCGATCCATCCCAACCCTGCACGAACTGCCCATTCACGCTCCATTACCGGGGCAGAATCAACAAATGCTCGTCCATTTATTTCACCATAGTTTTTCCGCATTCTGTTCAACATCTCCCAAAGCATTTTTTTCATCAGAGAATGGTAATCAACCCTGCAGGCATAACGGGCAATTCGGGGGGATTGAATGTTAACAGGCACATCGCCTGTATTGTATGAAAGTAAAACGCTTATCACCGATTTCGCCCCTGGAACCAACCTGGTAGGATCAAGCCTAAGGTCAATATTCCGCTCCATGTAGGCCATGGTTGCATGGTACTGATTATGCAACCACTTGAAGTATACCCCTTCAAGATTATCCAAGCGTACGGCCCGGCTCACCCCACAAGCATGAAAACCAACATCTAGCGCAATACTGACAATATCTTCAGTCTTTACCATCGGTATTTTTTTGCAAATACAAAGATTGTTAAATAGAATCGAAATTTAGCTTTTTTACTTAACTTGGTAAAAATTTGACACATTAGTATGATTGAGTTTGATATTGAAACGGAATATATTCAGCTGGATAAGCTACTCAAGGCATGCCGCCTTGTTTATAGCGGTGGCGAAGCCCACCAGCTTGTAGACGAAGGTCTTGTTAAGCTTAACGGGACAGTTGAAACCCGGCGGAGAGCAAAAATAAGACCTGGTGACAAGGTTCAGGTTGGTTCTGAAACAATAGTGGTAAAAACGAAAAAATAGATGTTATGAAAAAAAGAGTACCTTTTCTTTTGCTGGTAATGCTGGTAATATCGGTTATTGGCTGTGACACAAAAAAGTCAAATGAGTACGCAAATCTCGAATCGATTAGTTCAAATCGGGGTGATGCCTTTGCCGGAACGGTTGCTGATGATATTGCAGCTCCTGTAGCAAAAAGTGTTGCTGTGGTTGATATTGAGCCAAAAGTGATTAAAACGGCCAATGTTAGCATTGAGGTAGCCGATTACCTAAAATCGCGCCAAAAAGTAGATTCAATTGTGGCCAAGCATAAAGGCTTTGTAACTAACGAAGCATTCCAAGAAACCGATACCCAAAAAAGTAACAGCATAACCATTAGGGTACCGGCTCAAAACTTTGACCATCTACTTAGCGATATTGCTACTATTGCCAAAAGAGTCGATTACCAGAATATCTATACCCAGGATGTAACCGAAGAGTATATCGATGTTAAAACACGCTTGGAGAACAAGCAGGAAGTTGAAAGAACCTACAGGAAACATCTGCGCGAGGCAAAGAAAATTGAGGATATTCTGAAGATTGAGAACAAGTTGGCCGAAATCCGTTCCGAAATTGAATCGGCTCAGGGCAGGTTAAAGTATATCGACAATCAGGTTAACCTAAGCACTGTGTCGTTATATCTGTACCAGAAATTGGAATACAAATATATCCCTGAGCAACTGCCTGGGTTCTGGCAAAGGGTAAAAGAAGGATTCCATTGGGGATGGAAAGGTTTTCTTTGGTTCCTAATCCTTCTGGTTAAACTTTGGCCACTCTGGCTAGTTGGTGCTATTGCATATTTTACAGTTATTCTGATTGAAAAGCAGATAAAAAGTCGCAAAAAGAAGGAAAAGAAGGCTAAGAAATTGCAAAAAAAGGCCAAGCAAACCGATGAAACCGTCATGTAACGGTTAACCCTTTTGGCTTGAAATACGGCATTGAATTAAACTGCCCTGCAGAAAAAATTGCAAATAACCTTAAAACTATTTTGCGAATAAAAAATTTACTTATTTTTGCAGTGCTAAAAAAAATTGCATTACCTGCTGAAACATGCTAGAATGCTGCATATTGAAGCAAGTGGCAATTTGAAATAGTGATGGCAAGGTAGTTCAGTTGGTTAGAGCGTCCCGATTTTATCGGGAAGGTCGCCGGTTCGAAATGTAAACGTTCTTTTTTGAAATATTAGTTAGTTGGCGAGGTAGCTCAGTTGGTTAGAGCGCATGATTCATAATCATGAGGTCGCCGGTTCAATCCCGGCTCTCGCTACAAAGCCGAAAAGCCCGTAAACAGTGAGTTTGCGGGCTTTTTTATTTTTATCCTTTACCAATAATAACCCTATTCCCCCTCAGGGTAGCTCAGTTGGTTAGAGCGTCCCGATTATATCGGGAAGGTCGCCGGTTCAATCCCGGCTCTCGCTAAAAAGCCGGAAAGCCCATAAACAAAGCGTTTGTAGGCTTTTTTGTTTTCAACCTTTACCCATAATATCTCTTTTTACCCCTTGAGGTAACTCAACTGATTAGAGCATCCCAAACTCTTCGGGAAGGTCGCTGGTTAGGAATGTAAACGTTCTTTTTTGAGATATTAATTGGCGAGGTAGATCAGTTGGTCAGAGCGTCCCGATTTCATCGGGAAGGTCGTCGGTTCAATAGGAGTCATAGAGGTTATATTATCACTTACTTTAACATCAAGGTACCTGGCCACAACGGATTGCGCCCTCTTAAATAGGCTAACAATTTCTTTGTTTATTAACAACCTATTGTTAATAAATACCTTCTAAACATTGGCATAAGTATTGCATTTTATTTTTAAATTGCTTATGCTAAGTTCAAGAATTGGTATGAGCAGAGCGTAAATTTAAAAACATTCAGGTATGAAAGGAACAGTAAGTACTAATCAAAAGGTTGAACTTGAGTATCAGGTCAACACCTCTCCCGGTGTACTTTTTAAAAGGTTAAGCACCCCCCATGGTTTATCGGAATGGTTTGCGAACGATGTAAACCTTTCAGGGAATGTGTTCACTTTCATCTGGGACGGCGATACCAAAAAAGCTGAATTGGTTGATAAAAAGGAAAATAAGTTTGTTAAGTTTAGATGGATTACTGAGCAAAATGAGGCTGGCCACCATTTTGCTTTTAAGCTTACAAAAGATGAACTCACCGGCGAGGTATCGCTTACCGTAATTGAAGAGGTTAATGAGGAGGAGGATATCGATGAGGTTGTTTCTCTCTGGAACTACCAAATTGGTGAACTCAAACGGCTGATTGGGGCATAAGCTAAATATAAAAGCATCTGTCACTTTCAAGGAAAAACATTACATTTGTGATGTTTTTCCTTAATTTTTAATCCGTGAAAACACTTCATCGTTTTATCCTGAAATCGTATATTGGCCCGCTAGTAATGACATTTTTCATTACAATGTTCGTGCTGCTCATGCAGTTTCTCTGGAAGTATATCGACGATTTGGTTGGGAAAGGGCTGAGCTGGGATGTTATTGCAGAGCTTCTTTTATACGCATCGGCAGGACTTTTGCCCATGGCATTGCCACTTGCAACCCTACTCGCCTCGCTTATGACCATGGGCAACCTTGGGGAGAATAATGAGCTGCTTGCCATGAAATCGGCAGGAATCTCACTACCCCGGATACTTACTCCACTCATAGTACTTACCATTTTTATTAGCGTTGGCGCATTCTTTTTCTCAAACAATGTTCTGCCCTACACAAACCTTAAAATATCAACACTGCTCTACTCGGTTAAACAACAAAAACCAGAACTTATAATAAAGGAAGGGGTTTTTACCAACCTGATTGAAGGATACAGTATAAAAGTAGGCGACAAAGACCCAAATACCGGATTAATGCGCCGAATCCTTATTTACGATCACAGTAAGGACGAAGAAAACACTACCGTTACCTACGCCGATTCCGGTTACATGAAACCCACTGCCGATCAAAAGTTTTTGGTAGCCACACTCTATAGCGGTAATAGCTACAAGGAGGTTAGGGATAATCGTAAGCCCCGTTACAGCTATAAGGAAAAACTCCCAGCCCAGAAGCAAACTTTTGAAAAGGAAGTAATCATATTTGAACTAAAAGGTTTTGAACTTCAGCGTGCCGATGAGAGTTTTTTCAAGGACAGCTACCAAACCCAAAATATTGCCCAGCTAGAAAAAACGGAGGATTCACTCTCCAAAGCATTTAACACCCAAATAGAATCATTCTCGCAACATGTAATCAGGAGCAGTATCTTCCGAAATCCGTACTGGGGCCGTCGCCAAAACGATGTGAAAGTCACACGCAGTTTGAATGTTGACTCCCTTTATAATACACTACCTCCCGTAGAAAAAATTTCGGCACTGGAGCGTGCCATGGAATTTGCCCGCTCAACCAAGAGCTATGTCTCATCGTCAAAGGATGAATTTTTCTATAAACAAAAGTATATTGCCCGGCATAGGATTGAATGGCACCGAAAATTCACCCTTGCATTTGCATGCTTTGTATTCTTTTTCATAGGCGCACCACTTGGGGCCATAATCAGGAAAGGAGGCTTGGGTACACCTGTTGTGATTTCGGTTCTTTTCTTCATTATCTACTACATCATAAACATTACCGGCGAAAAGTTTGCTCGCGAGCTTTACTGGAATCCCTTTATGGGCATGTGGATTTCATCGTTTATTCTTCTTCCCCTAGGGATATTCCTCTCATACAAGGCAACAACCGATTCAGTGATCATGAATGCAGATTTCTACATTGAAAAGCTTAAAAAGCTGTTTAGCTTTAGCACGACAAGAAAGAAGCATACCGAATTATCGCCTAAAACCGAATAAATTTTAAATGCGAATCCTCGTTATATCACACAAACCGCCCTACCCCAGTGTTGACGGAGGAACACTGGCAACCCTTAATATGTGCCTAGGGCTAGCCAAAGCTGGCAATAATGTAACCGTACTAACCTTAAGTACCCAAAAGCATCCTAGCTCACTGGAAATAATTCCAAATGAGATTAAAGCTCTTATTAACTTTGAAATACTACACGTTAATATTAAAACAACCCTTTTAGGGTACATCCTCAACTTCATTTTTTCGCTTCGCCCCTATAACATTGAGCGATTCATAAGTACCCCCTTTAAAAGGTTAATAAGAAAAACTCTTTTGAACGAGTATTTTGATGTTGTTCAGCTTGAGGGCTTATACCTTTACCCATACATTAGTACCATTCGCAGTCATTTTAGGGGAACCCTTTCGCTTAGGAGCCATAATGTGGAGCATCATATTTGGCTAAAACTTGCCGAAAACGAGACCAATAAGCTCAAAAGGTTCTATTTTAGGATTCTTGCCAAACGTTTGGCCAGGGTTGAATCGAACATTTCAAGTAAGGTTGATGCCCTTGTAGCCATAGCTGAGCCCGACAGGCAATGGTTTGTGGAAAATAATTTTAATAAACCAACAATTACTATCCCTGCTGGGTACTTAAAGGAAGAGGTTGCAGAAGATATTGAGCCTGTTGACTTCCCATCAATATGTTACATAGGCGCATTGGATTGGTTGCCAAACACAGAAGGTTTAAATTGGTTTATCAACTGGGTTTGGCCACGTATTCAATCGGAAATTCCTGAGATAGAGTTTCATATTGCCGGACGAAACGCCTCAGAGGAACTGGCAGAAAGACTTATTACCGAGCGCAACATCATTTTTCATGGCCAGGTAGCCAATTCATCAACTTTTCTGAGTAGATGCCCGATAATGGTCGTACCTCTACTCTCAGGTAGTGGAATTCGGATTAAAATTATTGAGGGCATGTACCTGCAAAGAGCCATTGTTGCCACAAGTATGGCAGTTAAGGGTATTGATATCAAGCACAACGAGCACATTCTCATAGCCGATTCGCCCGATGAATTTGCCAAAGCGGTATGCACGCTAATCTACAACCCCGACCTAGGAAAGAAAATTGCGCATAACGCCATGGAATTTGCTCAAAATAACCTCGATGCTATTGTGCTGGCCGAAAAGCTTACCCAGTTTTACAAACAACTTGAGGGATGATGCTCCATTTTCTTTTCTGGCTAACAATTGGTATAGTTCTTTACACATACTGCATATACTTACTGGTACTTTGGATATTATGCGTAAAACGGAAAAAAAACAATTCACCTGAAGACAATATTAGTCAACTTCCGGAAGTGACCATCGTTATTGCCGCACATAACGAGGGAAAATACATATTAGCAAAATATCAAAACACCCTAGCCCTGAACTATCCTTCCGGAAAATTATTCCAGCTCTGGGTTGACGATGGAAGCACCGACAGCACCCATGAAATGCTAAGTAACCTTAACGGCATCACGTTCATTTCGAACCCTGAACGGTTAGGAAAAGCCCAATCCATTAACAATGCCATGAAACTGGTAAAAACTCCTTTTACTGTATTCACCGATGCCAATACATTTCTATCCCAAAACTCAATAATCGATTTGATTAAGCATCTGGAAAACCCTGAAGTGGGTTGCGTTGCAGGCCAGAAAAAAATATTGTGGAGCCACTCCGATGCCTTAGCATCGAAAGGTGAAGGATTATACTGGAGATTTGAATCGTTTGTAAAAATGGCAGAAAGTTGCTCAGGTTCAACACTTTCAGGCACAGGTGAACTATATGCTATTCGAACTAATCTATTTAGCCCCATACCAATAAACACTATACTCGACGACTTTGAAATATCGGCAAGTATTATTAAACAGGGATATAAGGTTAAATACGATAATGGAGCAGTAGCCTCGGAAACTGGCTCCCTCACGGTAGAGGATGAGAAAAAACGGAAGGTAAGAATAGCTGCTGGGTGCTTTCAAGCACTCGGAAGGCATGCCTATCTACTTAATCCATTTAAAAATACCGAAGTGGCTTTTAAGTTTTTTTCACATAAACTTTTGCGATGGGTTTTGGTACCTCCTGCAATTGTTGGTGCTCCGTTCTTAAATGTTGCCATTCTATTATTATATCCAGATAGTTCCATTATCTACTTAGTTTCCATGCTTACTATTACTTTTATTTACCTTTTAGTAGCCATAGGATACCTTTTCCGGAATCGCAGCAATGTGCACCCCATGGTGACCTTCCCATACTATGGTTTTATGATGAATATTACCATGCTTAAAGGATTAATTATTTTCTTAACTGGCAAACAAACACATATTTGGGAAAAGGCAAACCGAAAAGCTGACATTTAGCAAGATATTTTTCCTTTCAAAATACTAATTTTGCGTCATCCTTTTTAATCATTTTATTGGCAGCACAATGGCAAACAACGACGAGATTAAACTAAATACCATCGAAGAGGCAATTGAAGAGCTTCGTAATGGAAGAGTAATAATAGTGGTTGACGATGAGGATAGGGAGAACGAGGGCGATTTCATTGCTGCTGCTGAGCTAATCACACCTGAAATAATTAACTTTATGGCTAAGTATGGGCGTGGGCTAATTTGTGCATCACTGCCCGAAAAGCGCTGCGACGAGCTGGAACTTGAGCTCATGGTAGGCCGTAACACCGCCCTGCACCATACAGCCTTTACCGTATCGGTTGACCTTATTGGAAACGGATGTACAACTGGTATATCGGCAGCCGATAGAGCCAAAACCATAAAGGCGCTTGTTGACCCCACTACTAAACCGGAAGACCTTGCCCGACCGGGTCATATATTCCCACTGCGTGCCAAAGAAAAGGGCGTTTTACGTCGCCCAGGCCATACCGAGGCAGCCATTGACCTTACACAGCTTGCCGGCCTAACCCCCGGTGGTGTATTGGTTGAAATAATGAACGACGATGGCACCATGGCACGCCTTCCCCAACTTGTAAAGGTTGCCCAGGAATTCAACCTGAAAATTGTTACCATAAAGGACCTTATTAGCTATAGGCTGAAGTTTGAAAGTATTGTTGAGAAAGGTGTTAGGGTTAAACTCCCTACGGAGTTTGGCGATTTTGCACTAATACCTTTCCGCCAGAAGTCGAATGGGCTTGAGCATGTTGCCCTGATTAAAGGCGAATGGGAACCCGATGAGCCCGTTCTGGTTCGCGTACACTCATCGTGTGTTACCGGCGACATTTTTGGCTCGTACCGTTGCGATTGCGGCCCTCAGCTCCATGAGGCCATGAAGATGATTGACAATGCAGGTAAAGGGGTGCTGGTTTACCTTAATCAGGAAGGGCGTGGCATAGGCCTTTTCAATAAGATACATGCGTATAAGCTCCAAGAGGAAGGGATGGATACAGTTGATGCCAACGTGGAACTTGGATTCCAGCCCGATGAGCGCGACTATGGTGTGGGAGCAAGTATTTTACGCGAAGTTGGTGTAAAAAACATGCGGCTTATTACCAACAACCCTAAAAAGATGAGTGGGCTTGAGGGGTATGGTTTACACGTAGTTGAAAATATTCCTTTAGTAATACCACCAAATCCTTACAACGAATTTTACCTAAAGACTAAACACGAACGCATGGGACACATCAACCTTTTCAACCCCAAAAAGGACTAAAACCCAATGCCAGCAAAGGAATCACCCCGCATTGTATACATGGGCACGCCCGAGTTTGCCGTTGAACCACTGAGGGCGATTATTGAAGCAGGGTACAACGTGTCAGCGGTAGTCACTGTTCCTGATAAACCCGCAGGCCGAGGTTTAAAACTTCAGCCTTCACCGGTTAAGGTATTTGCCGAACAAAACCATATTCCCGTACTTCAGCCAGAAAAGCTCAAGGATCCGCAGTTCATTCAAACACTGAAAGAGATAAATCCCGATATTGCCGTTGTTGTTGCCTTTAGAATGTTACCAAGGGATGTTTGGCAAATTCCTCGTTTAGGAACCTTTAACCTTCATGCTTCGCTCTTACCCCAGTACAGGGGCGCTGCACCCATTAATTGGGCAATCATAAATGGTGAAAAGGAAACCGGAATTACCACTTTTTTACTTGATGAACAGATTGATACTGGTAATATCCTTCTTCAAAAGAGTGTACCCATAGGCGAAACCGAAACCGCCGGCGAACTCCACGATAGGCTAATGTATCAGGGGGCAGGACTTGTTGTTGAAACAATAAACATGCTTACTGCTGGTAACATCAATCCAATTCCTCAAAACCAAATCAAGGTAAGTGGAGAGCTAAAACCAGCCCCAAAAATTTTTAAGGAAACCTGTCGTGTTGACTGGAACAACCCATCCCAAAAAGTTTTCAACCATATAAGGGGGCTTAGTCCATACCCTGCTGCATGGACCGAACTTAAAACCAAAAGAAACAATGTTGAAACAATTATACCTATAAAGATTTACCATGCGGAAAAACTTGACCTGGCTCAATCACAAAGGCCTGGAACGGTGAAAACCGATGGAAAAACACACCTCCATGTTTTTTGTTCACAGGGTGCAATTGCACTAAAAACTGTTCAGCAGGCAGGTAAAAAAGCCATGGGAATTGAAGAGTTCCTAAGGGGATGGCAGAATGCTGAGTTTATTGAAGTACTATAAAGGTTTACGTTTCCTCAAGTAAATTAGCTGACCCACCTCTGGTTCATCGCCCGGTTTCATTCTATTTTTCCGGTAAAGTGACTTTAACTTAACACCGTACATCTGCGAAATTTTATACATGGTTTCGCCCTCTTCCGCTGTATGAACCGGATTCGACCTATCTGCTTTCCATCGTTTGGGCTGTATGTATAGTTCCTGCCCAGGGCGAATCACTGAATCGCGAGTCAAATCGTTGTACCTGTAAAGCTGCCAGGGCATTAAATCTAACTCCCTAGCTAACGATTCAAAAGTGTCGCCATCCTTGGCAACAATATATTTTACCCTGTTTCGGGTAAAAACAGGCCGAGTTTTGTAAAGGTCAATTTCGTAATTATCCCAATCGGTTACAACCGGTTTGGGTGGCTTAATGGCAACGGTAATTCCCTGATCGAATCGGTAAAGCTCATTGTCCTCAATTATCTTAATAAGTAGCTCTGCATACTTTGGATTTGTAGCATAACCTGCTTTCTTGAGCCCATGGGCCCATGCCTTATAATCGGTTGGGGTTAAATCGAATAGGAAAGCATAGCGCTTTCCGCCTCTGAGAAAAAGACTATGGTCGTTAAACGATTGCTCCGGATTTTTGTACTTTCTAAAGCACTCCCCTTTTCGGTCGTCATCGTGGTAAATGGTTGCACCAGTCCAGTCCTTATGGCACTTTATCCCAAAGTGGTTATTGGCCTTTACGGCCAATGTGCTATTCCCATTATCGCTTTCCAGCATGGCCTGGGCTAGAGTAATACTTGCAGGTACGCCAAACTGCTTCATATTATTAACGGCAATATGCGAATACATGCTAATGTATTCCTCGCGCGAAATCTTGTTTTGGGCAAATACTGATAGATTCCCTGTAAGGATAAAAAACAATGCAGCTAAAATCCTATTCATAGCTAAAACTACTCCAAGCCTAACAACAAAAACTCATTCCATAGCTTTTCTTTGGGAGGAGGAGCTACAATTTTTATTTCCTCCCCAGAAATTGGATGGGTAAATGCAAAAACCCTTGAATGCAGATCGATACCGCCATCGGGGTTAGAACGGGGATAGCCATATTTTAAATCGCCTCGAATTGGACATCCAATTTTCGAGAGTTGAGCACGTATTTGGTGATGCCTACCGGTAATCAAATCTATTACTAACAGGTAGTAATTTTCAGTTCTACCAACAAGCTCATACTTAAGTTTGGCAATTTTTGAGCCGTGTACCTCACGGTGATATACAAACGATTTATTTTTTTTGTTATCGCGCAAAAGGTAATGAACAAGGGTTTGCGATTCAACAGGGGGTTGGTTCTTTACAATAGCCCAATACTTTTTGGTGATTTTCCCTTCCTGAAAAAGATTATTGATACGGCTTAACCCTTTGCTGGTTTTTGCAAAAAGCACTACTCCACTCACAGGCCTATCAATCCGGTGGGTTACTTCCAGGAATACGCGACCTGGCTTACTGTCGCGCTCTTTAATAAACCGCTTTACCGTTTCAACCAACGATTCATCGCCGGTTTTGTCGGCCTGCACAATCTCACCACAGTTCTTATTTACCGCTAAAAAATGGTTATCCTCGTAAAGGATTCTGTCGCTTGAAAAATTTATCATCTTCAGTATTAGTATTGCTCACGTTCATTTGGAAAATCGAGCGATTTCACATCGCTAATATAGGCTTGAAATGCTCCAAGCATTTCAGCGTAAAGGTTGTGGTACCGCCTGAGAAAGCGTGGCGAGAACTCCTGATTAATACCAAGCATATCGTGGGTAACCAGCACTTGACCATCAACTCCACTGCCAGCACCAATTCCAATTACGGGTATTTTCAGCTCCGAGGCAACCTGTTTTCCTAATGCGGCGGGAATTTTTTCAAGCACAATGGCAAAACAGCCTGTTCTTTCCAGCAAATGTGCATCTTCAACTAGTTTCTTGGCCTCAGCTTCCTCGCGTGCCCTTACAACGTAAGTTCCAAACTTATGGATTGACTGTGGGGTAAGCCCTAGATGCCCCATAACCGGTATCCCTGCAGACAGGATTCGCTCCACGGAGTCAATAATCTCCGAGCCACCCTCGAGCTTAACGGCATCGGCTCCGCTCTCCTTCATAATTCGAATGGCCGAACGTAATGCTAATTTGGAGTTGCCCTGGTAGGTTCCAAAGGGCATATCAACAACAACCAATGCACGTTTTACTCCACGTACCACTGAACTGGCATGGTAAATCATCTGGTCAAGGGTGATAGGGAGTGTTGATATATGGCCTGCCATTACATTCGAAGCAGAGTCGCCTACCAGCAATACGTCAATTCCAGCGGCATCGAGTATCCGGGCCATTGAATAGTCGTATCCTGTCAGCATTGCTATTTTTTCACCCCTGACCTTCATTTCCTGAAGCACATGGGTGGTTACCACTTTAACTTTGCTCTCGCTCGACATAAGTATTATACTTTAAGGATTGTCAAAGGTAATCTATTATTCAGGAAAACCTAAGCTAATTTATTAAAATTGAAAAAACTGACAAAAAGACACAATTAATGACTACCATCTGAAAACCTGAACTTTATAAACATATCAACTCAAATATAAACACAGAAACCTGACAAAGGATTACTGAAAAACTAAAAATTTTGTGACAGATTTTCGTCTTTCAGTCCTTTTTGGGGGTTGGCACAATGATTGAACAAAGTGAAAGGAATGCTTAAAAACGAAACAAATCAAAAGTATAACAATAAAAATCTACAGCAATGAGCAAAATAATTGGAATTGACCTAGGAACAACCAACTCATGCGTTGCCGTAATGGAAGGTAACGAACCGGTTGTTATAACAAACAGCGAGGGGAAACGCACTACCCCATCGGTAGTTGCATTTGCCGAAAACGGTGAGCGCAAGGTTGGCGACCCAGCAAAGCGTCAGGCAATAATCAACCCCCAAAAAACCATATTCTCAATTAAACGATTCATGGGCGAAACCTACGATAAGGTTGCCCAGGTTGAAATACCCCGTGTACCCTACAAGGTGGTTCGTGGCGATAATAACACCCCACGTGTAGATATTGATGGCCGCCTGTACACCCCTCAGGAAATATCATCGATGATTCTTCAGAAGATGAAGAAAACTGCTGAGGATTACCTGGGACACGAAGTAACCGAAGCCGTTATCACCGTACCAGCCTACTTTAGCGACTCGCAACGTCAGGCTACCAAAGAAGCCGGTGAAATTGCAGGCCTAAAGGTTCGTCGTATCATCAACGAGCCCACTGCCGCAGCACTGGCATATGGTCTCGATAAAAAGAATAAGGATATAAAGGTGGCCGTGTATGACCTTGGTGGTGGTACTTTCGATATCTCAATCCTTGAACTTGGCGATGGAGTTTTTGAGGTTAAGTCAACCAATGGCGATACCCACCTTGGGGGCGATGACTTTGACCAAGTAATTATTGATTGGCTGGCTGAAGAGTTCCTGAAGGATGAAGGCGTTGACCTCCGTAAAGACCCTATGGCACTCCAACGCTTAAAGGAGGCTGCAGAAAAGGCTAAGATTGAGCTCTCAAGCACCACAACTACCGAAATCAACCTTCCGTACATCATGCCCGTTAACGGCATACCCAAACACCTGGTTAAAACCTTAACCCGAGCCCAGTTTGAGAAACTGGCCGACCACCTCATTCAGCGTACCGTTGAACCATGCCGTAAAGCTTTGGCCGATGCAGGCTTACAGCCTTCCGATATCGACGAGGTAATCCTAGTTGGTGGTTCAACCCGTATCCCTAAGGTTCAAGAGGTAGTTGAAAAATTCTTCAACCGCAAACCCAATAAAAGCGTAAACCCCGATGAGGTTGTTGCCGTTGGTGCAGCCATCCAGGGTGGCGTGCTTACCGGTGAGGTTAAGGATGTTCTGCTGCTTGACGTTACACCTCTTTCGTTGGGTATCGAAACCTTAGGTGGTGTTTTCACCAAGCTGATTGAAGCTAATACCACCATCCCTACCCGTAAAACCGAGGTATTTACAACCGCTGCCGATAATCAACCTTCGGTTGAAATACATGTGCTTCAAGGTGAACGTCCCTTGGCTAAGGACAACAAAACAATTGGACGTTTCCACCTCGATGGAATACCACCTGCCCCACGCGGCGTACCCCAAATTGAGGTTACTTTCGACATCGACGCAAATGGTATTTTACATGTAACCGCTAAGGATAGAGGTACAGGCAAGGAGCAAAAGATACGTATTGAGGCCTCATCGGGTCTTACCGAAGAGGAAATCAAGCGCATGCGGGAGGAAGCCAAGCGTAATGAGGAAGCCGACCGTAGGGAGAAAGAGCGTATCGAGAAGATTAACGCTGCCGACAGCTTGATTTTCCAAACCGAAAAGCAACTCAAAGAGTTTGGCGATAAACTCCCTGCCGACAAGAAAGCTTCCATTGAAGCAGCACTTGGTAAACTTAAGGACGCTCATAAGAGCCAGGATTTAGCTGCCATTGAGAACGCAACCAACGAACTCAATGCTGCATGGCAGGCTGCATCGGAGGAACTTTACAAAGCGCAAGCACAAGCTAACGCTGGTGCTGGCCAACAGGCCAATGCCAACCCAGGTAGTTCATCATCATCGGGCAACGACCAGGAAGTAACCGATGTTGATTTTGAAGAGGTGAAATAACCCGAATGGATACTAACCAAAGCCGCCTAAAAGGCGGCTTTTTTTTATTTTATACTGTTTCCTATAGACCCTTCTAATACTATAAAATTAAAGATTTGACGAAGATTTTTTGTAAATTTGAAGAAATTTAAGAACTGAAAAGAGATGTTCAATGCAATTGAAGTAGACAGAAAGAATCTGACAATAATGGGGGTCAAATTTTCGGACCTGAAAACTTTAGAACTCACAGCAAAGGCTTTGGGGAGTAACATGTTTGAAGGATTTACACCAACTCAAAAAGGAATTGAAATTATAAGGGATTATGTGACTGGAAAAATATCCCTAACAGAACTTGTGGCATTTGCAAAACAAAAAGCCTATGTCTAATTCATACAAGTACATAGACCCAGACTACAGCTACATTGACCCCAAGACAGGAATTTTAAGAAATTTACAGGATATATCAGACCCCGAAGTATTACTCTTTGTTGAGAGTAGTGCGGTAACTAAACGACTTTTGGAACTATACGAGAGCCCGATAAAAATTAAAGGAATTGACAGCCTTTTTGAAATTCATAGACATTTGTTTCAAGATATTTACATTTGGGCTGGGAAAAAACGGGTTGTTGAAATCAGCAAAGACGGCAAACAATTCTTCCCAACTACTTACTTTGACAACGCTTTTAGATATATTGACCAACTAATTGATGAGTACAGGAAAATCCCGAAAAACAACAAAAGGAAATTAGCAGAGAAATTGGCAGAAATATTGGACAATGTTAACTATTTGCATCCGTTCAGAGAAGGAAATGGACGAGCACAAAGAGAATTTATTCGGCTGTTGGCTTTGGAAAAGGGCTTGATATTAAATCTAAACCCACCAGACAATATAAGTGTTTACGAACGTTATACGAAAGGAACTGTTGAAAGCGATGTTACAACGCTGACTGAGCTTATCTTTGAACTTATTACAACTGATAAATGAGAAAAAAAAGAACAATAACAAGTGTTTTGTTTAATGGCAATATACGAGGTTTATTGAAAATTTATATTGCATCAACTTTTTGATTTGTTGACAATTTTAACTTATAAATCTTACTCTTTACCATAAACCAATTTGTTATACTAAACATAGGCATTCAATTTGTAATAGAACTTAATAAAAAACAGTAAGCATGAAACGTATTTTGGCTTTTTTAGTTCTACTTATTTTTTCCGGATTAGCCATTGGGCAAACCGATGGTGCAAAAAACCAACTTGATAGTAAAAACCGAAAGCAGGGTTACTGGTGCAAGTATTACCCAAACGGCAAGAAAGCCTATGAGGGTTGGTTCAAGGACGACAAACCAGTTGGAGAATTTAAGCGTTACCACCAAAACGGAGAGCTAAAGGTGATAATGGTTTACACCGAATCTTCACCCTATGTAATCACAACCTTCTTCAATGAAGATGGGAAAAAAATTGTTAGCGGTTTTTACAAAAACCAGCAAAAGGATAGCCTCTGGCAGTATTACTCCATGGAGGGAAAATTGATTTTTGAGGAACGATACACGAACGGTTTGAAGAACGGAAGAACTAGAAGTTTTTACCCTTCGGGTAAAGTTCTGGAAAGTGCCAGCTACACCAATGGAAACCTGAATGGTTTGGTAGTCCAGTTTTTTGAGAATGGGTTAAACAAAAGCATCATCCCATATACAAATGGTGAGATTGATGGTACTATGAAAGTGTTTAACCCCAATGGTACAACAAGAATAGAGGGGTCTTATATTAAAGGGCTTAAGCATGGTGAATGGAAATTTTACGATACCGATGGAAAATTATCGCAAACCATAAAATATTTCAATGGAGTAGCTGAAAATGAAAATGAGCTCATCGAAAAGGAATCAAAATACATAGAATCGCTTTTAAAGAATGCAGGAAAATTAAAGGAGCCATCAATTGATGATGTAATGAACTCAATGGGAACCCGATACTAAAACCAATGCCTGTTATGAAAAATTACCAAAACCATTTAAGAATCATTCTTTTACTTTTTATAATTTCAGGTATAGTGCCACTAAGGGTTTCCGCCCAGGCAAAATATTTTGTTGCATTTACTGACAAACAGAATTCAACATATTCCATTGATAACCCAAATGAATTTTTATCGGCAAGGGCTATTGAACGACGGGCAAAACAGGGCATTACCATATCCACCGATGATTTACCGGTAACGCCAGCCTATGTGAACCAGGTTGCTCAGAGCGCCACAATGGTTCATTACTCCCTACGCTGGTTTAATGGCGTTGTTGCCACTTTAACCCCAGAGCAGCTAACAAACGTGCAAGGATTACCCTTTGTAAAAAAGATAACCAAGATTTATGAACCGGCAAAGTCAGAAGCCGATGATAAAATGGAGTGGCAGCCCCTTGTACCAACTGAAAAAAGGGAATTTGCAGGGTTAAACTACGGCGCATCGTACACTCAAATTTCTATGATGAATGGCCACTTGCTTCACGCCAATGGTTACCTTGGTCAGGAAAAAGTTATTGCAGTGCTCGATGCAGGATTCCTGAATGTTAATACCCACAATGCTTTCGATAGCCTTTGGCAAAGAGGACGCATACTGGGTGCTCGTGATTTTGTGAACCCACAATCGGATATTTACAAGGAGCATTACCACGGCACAATGGTACTATCGGCCATGGGGGGATATATTGACGGGCAACTAATTGGCACAGCCCCAAGGGCTAAGTATTGGCTAATTAGAACCGAGGATGCGGCCACCGAGCAAATAATTGAGGAATACAATTGGGCTGCAGGTGCGGAGTTTGCCGATAGTGTTGGAGCTGACATCATTAACTCTTCGTTGGGTTACACCACTTTTGATGTTGCCAACCAAAATCACACCTATCAGGATCTTAATGGCAACACAGCCCCTGTCACACTTGCTGCCAACATGGCAGCAAGCAAAGGAATGGTTGTGGTTGTGAGTGCCGGAAACGATGGGAACGCCCCCTGGCACTACATTTCGGTTCCAGCCGATTCGCCAAACGTACTAACGGTAGGTGCGGTAGATAACAAAAGAGTAAAGGCCGATTTCAGCTCATTTGGTCCCACGGCCGATGGAAGAATAAAACCCGATGTTTGCGCCATGGGTAAAGGGACTGTTTTGGCCATTGCTACCGGAACTACTGGAACTTCCAATGGTACATCTTTCTCATCACCCTTGATGGCTGGCATGGTGGCTTGCCTATGGCAGGCCAAACCATCGCTTACCGCACAACAAATTGTTGAGCTAATTAAAAGCTCATCGTCAAGTTATGCATCACCCAACAATAGCACGGGTTACGGAATCCCTGATTTTGCGCAGGCATCAACTTCAAGCATTACTGATACTAGAAACAGCATAGAACTTTGGCCAAACCCCTTTACTTCAAAAATTAATATCCTTTTAGGAAAATCGTTCATACCAGCAAACATCTCAATTTTCACAACCAACGGTCAGCTGATTTTAACTAAGAATGCTTTTAGCGATGGTACTGGTCAAGTTGAAATCAACATTTCTGAGGAATTGCCCAAAGGGATTTACCTGCTCTCAATAGATATCTCAGGCAGCAGATACTACGTTACGGGTATTAAGCAGTGATGGTAGAAAAACAAAAAACATACTCGCTCAAGGAGCTTAACCTGCTTGTAAAGGAAACCCTAAGCCAATACTTGTCGCAGGCATACTGGATTGTGGGTGAAATTAGCGAAATAAAGGAGCATTACTCGGGACATTGCTACCTTGAACTCATCCAAAAGGACGAAGAATCGGACAACATTGTGGCACGTGCAAGGGCCACAATATGGTCGTACAGCTACCGCATGCTTAAACCCTACTTTGAATCAACAACTGGCCGTAAACTTTCTCCTGGCCTTAAGGTTATGGTGCTGGCACAGGTGAGTTTTCATGAGGTTTACGGCTACAGCCTAAATATTACTGACATTGAACCCACATTCACCATCGGCGATTTGGAACTAAAACGGCGCGAAACCATTAACCGCCTTATAGCCGACGGTGTATTTGATATGAATCGTGAACAAACTCTGGATTTACTCCCTAACAGAGTTGCAGTGATATCGTCGCCTCAGGCTGCTGGGTACGAAGACTTCCTTAAGCAACTACTGGGCAACAGAAACCGATACCGTTTTTCCATCAAGCTATTTGAAGCCGTTATGCAAGGCGAAGATGCTGAAACCTCAATTACTCAAGCACTATCAAATATCTACAATGAGATAGATAGGTTCGACTTGGTGGCTATTGTTCGTGGTGGTGGCGCCTCTGCCGACCTATCGTGCTTTGATTCATACAGTATTGCAAGCCATATTGCACAGTTTCCACTGCCCGTTATCACCGGAATTGGCCATGAAAAGGACACAACAGTTGCCGATTTGGTTGCTTTCAAAGCAGTAAAAACACCTACTGCCCTTGCGGAGTATCTTATCGATTTAGCTAGCGAGGCTGAGCAGCTTTACCTTACACTACTTGACAGCCTAGTGGAGCTATCAACAAGCTTTATCGAAAGTTCAAAATCGCAGCTGATTTTTTTGGCCGACCAGCTCAAATCGGCTAGCCAGCTTACAGTATCTCGACATAAAAACAGGCTAACAAAAACCTGGTCATCGCTACCAGTACTTGCAAAGTTTTACATGTTTAAGAGCTTGTCACAAGTACAAGGTTTGAAAGAACAGGTAAAGTCTGCAGCCGAAAACTATGTTAATACTCCAAAAATCGCCATAGAAAAATATCAAAAGGACTTAAAAAAGTATACGCTTCAAACCCTATCGGCTAACAAACAAAAAGTAGATTTTTTTGGCAGAATGATAGAAACAATGAACCCAATAAATACGTTAAAGAAAGGGTTTACAATAACCATGATTGACGGGAAAACCATTAAAAGCGCTAGTGAAATTGGGGAAGGTAGCTTGTTAACAACTAAATTTTGGGATGGCGAAGTTAAAAGTGTTGTGAAATAGATTTTATTCGTAATTTGATAAAAAAAAGGTGTGAGAAGTAACAATATTAAAATATTATTAAACCTAATAGTTATATTTTACCTGCCTATTGCCGGCTTTACCCAGCAACCATCAATTTCAATTGATAGCTTAAGGTTACAGCTTAATAATGCCAAGGGCATAGAGAAAGTCAACATTCTTATTGATATATCAAAATACTACTGGGATGTAAACCCTGACTCATCCGTCATTTATGCTGAAAAATCGCTCAAAGAAGCAAAAGCTGATGGCAGCGACGATGCCATAGGCGATGCCTATAATGCCTTGGGGAATGCTTACTCCTCAAAGCACCAAAACGAAACAGCCTTAAGTTTCTACCTGAAATCGTTGGAGTTCAGGGAACAAAATGGCAACCCTTTAAAAATTGGAAATTCATACCATAACCTTGGGCTGGTTTACAGAGATCTTAAGCAATTCAATCTTGCAGTTAGCAGTCATACTAAGGCAGCAGACTATTACGAAAAAGCCAAACGATACGATTTACAATCAATCTCATATAACCGAATTGCAAGCCTTTACAACCAAATAAACGATAAAAATAAAGCGTTAGAATACGCCTTTAAAGCATTAAATATTGTAAACGAGAACAATATTGACGAATTAAAGGCTAACCTTTACAATCTGATAGGATCGCTGAACAGGGATTTGAAAAACTTGGAACTGGCTGAGAAGTACTATACCCTTGCTTTTAAGGAGTGGGAAAAAAGCAAAAACATTAGTGGACTTAGCACTGCCTACAACAACTTAGGAATAATACTCGACGAGAAAGGCGATTTGCAGAAGGCTTTGGAGTATTATACAAAATCGATGGAATTTGCTACCCAACAGAGGGATTCATCGGGCATAGCAACCGCTTACAACAATATTGGTTTCCTATATGCCAGAATTAACCAATTTGACAAAGCCTTGATGAGCTACCAAAAATCTTATGAAATTTCATTGAAAACAAATGGAGTTGACGCCGCCCACAATACACTAAACAATATTGCATCTACATATCTCAAGCAAAATAATCTTGAAAAGGCAAGTGAAGCGCTTAATAAAGCGCTCCGAAACATTCCCAATGTAGTAGATCAAGCCTACAAACAGGAAACCTACCAGCTACTGAGCGACCTCTATGCAAAAAAGGGCGATTATAGAAATGCTTACCATTACAAGTGTATTGAACTTGCATACGCCGATACTCTCTATACCCAGCAACGCCTTTCCAGCATTGCCGAAATGCAGGCACGGTACGAAACCGAAACCAAAGAAAAAGAAATAGAACTCCTGAAGAAAGATGTTGAGCTAAAGGAGTTACAGTTCCAAAAACAACGAAGCGTACAGCAAGTATTAATTTCCCTAACTCTTTTGTTGCTGGCTATATTCTTTGGCACATCATTAATTTTAACCATAATTCGGAAAAAGAATAAGCAACTGGCTGAGAAAAACGCTGAATTATTTGAAATCAACAAAAAGCTGAAAGAATCAGAGAAAAACCTTAGCGAGCTAAATGCCACCAAGGATAAACTATTCTCCATTATTGCACACGATTTAAAAAATCCATTTAACGCCTTAATTGGGTTTAGCGATATTCTTGAACGCAACTTTAACCACCTGACCGATAACGAAAAGAAAGAATACATCTCGGTAATCTCTGAGTCGGCTCAGAATCTTTACAAGCTGCTCGATAACCTTTTACAGTGGACACGAGCCCAAACCGGTAGCATTAACTACATTCCCGAGAAATTCAAACTTGAGCCTTTGATAAAGCAAGAAGTGGTAAACCTAAATGCAAACGCCGAAAAGAAGAGGATAAATGTTTCCGTTAACGCAAGTACATCAATTAGTGTTTACGCTGATAAAAATAGCATAGCAACCGTTATTCGCAACCTGCTTAGCAATGCAATTAAATTTACTGACATTGGAGGAACTATCGAGATAATCGCAGGTGAATCAAAAGATTTTCCTAAAATGGCAGAAGTGGTTGTTAAGGATTCAGGTGTAGGTATAGATCAGGATGACCTTGAACGAATCTTCATGATTGACGGTTCCTACAGCACAAAGGGCACAGCCAATGAAACGGGTACCGGACTGGGGCTACTGCTTTGCCACGAGTTTGTAACAAAGAACAATGGTAAAATTTGGGTAAACAGCTCTAAAGGGAGTGGTAGCGAGTTTCACTTTACTATACCACTTGCATAACCCATCCCATTTGTTTGTCATAATCATTTTTTTCCCTTACTTTGCTATGAGCATCACTTATAGTAATTAAAATGTTGCAAAAAATTAAAGTTCCCTTTTTTTTAGTCCTGTTGGCCTTTTGCTCCTTTTCACAGGGTTCAAAGGTCAATATTGACAGCTTAATTGCCACCATTAAAAAGTACTCCATTGAGAATCCTGAAGTTTCAGCCATAAGCTGCAATCGCCTTTTCTTACAGGTGAAACAAAACCCCAGCGATTCACTTACAGCACTTTACCACCTTGCCATGAGCGAATACAAAAGTGGACTGGGCATTACCGGCGAGGCCTCAGGTCATGTTGATACAGCAATTAGTATCGCACAGTCTAAAAGAAACCAACCCTTATACGTTGATGCTCTTTTACAAAAATCAGCATTACTACTACGATCGGGTAATTACAGCGAAGCTGTCAAGGTGAATGAAAAGGCAAGGCTTACAGCTTTGAAAGGGAAAAATAACCGCTTACTTATTCAAAGCTTGCTGCTACGGGGAGATATTTACAAGGAAATTGGGCAGTATAACGATGCCTTGAGCAAAAAGGGTGAAGCATTAGCCATTGCAAAAAAAATTGGTGTAGCCATTGCTGAATGCCATCAAAGCATTGGCAGCACTCACTGGAACTTTGGCAATTACCAGGAGGCACTTAAATCGTACTTTGAAGGGCTTATTGTTGCTGAAAAGGATAACGACACCCTGAGAATTATTCAACTTTTAAAGAATATCGGACTAACCTACCGCGAAACAGGCAATTTCGACAAATCGACAAGTCATCTTAGCAAGGCTCTTCAAGTAGCAGAAAAAAATCAGCTAAACGATGAACTAGCCGATATTTTTAATATTATGGGCGGAGTTTACCTTAAGTTTTCTCAGCCTGCAAAGGCCATTGAATACTACAAACAAAGCCTAAACATCAGGGAAACACTTGGCTATAAACAGTCGAGCATTAACACCCTGAACAATTTGGCTAAAGCCTACTTGCTGCTAAAAAATAGCAGCGAATCTATAACATCGCTCAACAAGGCACTGGAACTATCAAAAGAAATTGGAGACCCGCTCACTGAAGCCAATATCCACAATGAGCTAGGGAATACCTATTTAAGCATTGAGGACTACCCTGAGGCCCTCCGCAGGTACTTGCTTGCTTTAAAAATTCGTCAGTCGTACGGGAAAGATGAGGATATTGCTCGCACCATGGTAAACATTGCCCTGGTTTATCGGCGCCTAGGCTTATTCCGCAATGCCCAAAAGTATATGAGTGAAGCAAAAGGCTTAGTTGAAAACCTTGATGCTAAGCCGGATCTAAAGATATACATATACCAAAATATGGGTAATGTATATTATGACCAGAAGCAATATACCTATGCCATTAACGCTTACCAGAAAGCATTAGAACTGAGCGAGAAGAAAGGTGATGACCTCCAGGTTACCCGGGTGCTAAGAAACATTGCCCAAACCTACCTCGATTTGAATAAACCAAGTAAAGCCAGAAATACCATAACCCAAGCAATAAAAATTGCGCTGAGAAGCAACCAAAATCAGATACTTGCGGACTTATATAACACCCTTGGCAACATTGAACGCCAGGATAATAACTTTGACCTGGCGCTAACCCATTACAACACCGCAAAGGAAAAATATAAGCAGAACTTAAATGCCGATGGCGAAGCGCTTTGCCTTAGGAAAATAGGTGAGATTTACTCACTCCAAGGAAGATACAAGGACGCAAAAGTAAATATTAACCAATCAATACGTATTGGAAAAAGCGTTGGCAACCCATACCTTGTATTGCTCGGAACCCAGGCACTAAGCGATGTTGAAAAGGCACAGGGTAAGTTCGAGAACGCCTTAACCCTTTACCAAAAATATGTTTACCTTAAGGATAGCATTGAAGATGCCAAACGCAGCGAGGCAAACATTGATGCACATATCAACCTGGAACTGGATAAAACCAAGACTGAAATAAAACTGATTGAAGCCGAGGTAGAAGCATTGCGAACCAAGGTTGAACTCGATAGGGAACGCATAAACAAGCAAAAAGCACAGCGCAATCTCCTGGTAACAGCAGTAATTTTTCTGCTTTTTATTGCATTAGGGAGTTTCTACCTTTTCAACCAAAAAAAGAATTTAGCCCGGCTCCAACGGGAGAAATACGAGGAGGAGGAAAGGATAAATCAAAAATTAAAGCAATACCAGGCAGAGCTTGAACAAAACATTAAAACCAAGGATAAACTGTTTTCCATTGTAGCTCATGATTTACGAAGCCCTTTCACTGCTCTTGTAGGTCTTTCGGAGATTTTGGCCACTAAAGCCGATGAACTCCCGCCCTCCGAGGTTAAAGAGTTTAGCAACCACATACACCAGTCAGCCTCAAATGTACTTGAGCTCACTGAAAACCTTCTTAGCTGGGCACGGAGCCAAACTGGCAAGCTAGCGTTAAATCCAGCATACATAAATATTAGCGAACTAATAAGCAAGGCTGTCGAAGTGGCATCGTTGCCTGCAGGTGAAAAAGAAATAAAAATCGAGGTAATATGCAATGAAACAGTGACCGCTTTTGCCGACTACGACACTCTACTAACCATAATCCGGAATCTGCTTAGCAATGCCATAAAGTTTACCCCAAGTGGTGGCAAAATTTCATTAAAGGCTTCGTCCGATAATCAAAAAGTGACAATTCAAGTAACCGATACGGGTGTTGGAATAGCCCCTGAAAATTTGAGTAACCTATTTCGGCTCGATGGTTTTACTACCAAGGGAACCAATTCCGAGAGCGGAACAGGACTAGGATTAATGCTTTGTAAGGAATTTGCCGAGGCTAATGGCGGCACCATAAGCGTAAGTAGTACCCTGGGAAAGGGAACAACATTTACAATAACTTTACCCGCAAAAAATGTAATGTATGACCAAGAAACCTGTTAAGTATAGCGAGGCTATTGAGGAGGTTGAGAGAATTATCAACCAAATAGAATCGAACGAACTTGATATTGATGAGTTAACGGAGAAAATCCGGCGCGCCTCGGAACTACTAAAATTCTGCAAACAAAAACTTCACTTTACCGAGGAGGAAATTCAAAAAATTATTGACCAGATGCAGAAAGATGATGAGTAAAAAATGCTTTTTACTTGGATGCGGGCGAAAAATAATTTCCGCAAACGTTTCCATTAATACATAATTTTTCGTTTTTTTGCTTTAAGATCGGAATTGAAAAATGCCTTACAAAGTTTTAACAGCTTGTGGAAACATTCAACTTTTAGAAGATATTCAACGAATATTCAGCCTTGCCGACGATGATTTTACGGTAAGTAATATTCTTGATTCCGAGCGAATTATATCAACTATCACCAACAACAACCCGGACATTATCCTTTACGATATCCACTTTGCCAACAAGGCTGCCGCCGATGTACTATCAATCATAAAGGCCGATCCTGCTACATCTAACATCCCCATACTGGCTATTGCCGATTTCTTACAACCGGAACATATACAATCGCTATTCCACGCCGGTGCCGACGACTTTATTGGCTTGCCAATAAACACCCCTGAACTTATCCAGCGAACAATGGTAGGGATTCAGCGCGGACGTATGCTGAAAAAACTCAAAACCCTATCGGAACAGTTCGACAGCATCACAACTGCCATCAGCCAGGCGGGTAACTCAGTAATTATTATTAGCAATACAGGCGAAATTACATGGGTAAATGAGGGCTTTAAACGCCTTTACGAATGTAGTGTTGAGGAGTTTAAAGCAACCTTTGGCCAAAACCTTTTCTCGGAAACAATAAATAAAACAACTGCTGAAGCTATTAGAAAATGTATAGCTGGGGAATATGTGGTTTACGAAAGCAAATGGGTTACTCCCATGGGCAAGGAGAAATATATTCAAACCAGTCTAACACCTGTTTTTGATGACTTGCAGAACCTGAGCTACATTGTAGCCATTGAAATGGATATTACCGACCTTAAGTTAATAGAGAAAGACCTAGCTGAAAAGAATGAACATCTCCAAAGCATAATGGAGAACCTTGAGAATGCCAACAAAATCCTTGAGGAACAACAAAACCAAATTCAGAAACAGTCCGAATTGCTTGCAGAGGAAAAACAAAAAACCGAGGCCTTGCTGCTAAATATTTTACCACTTGAGGTTGCCAACGCCCTCCAGAAAAAAGGGATATATAAGCCTAAAAAGTTCAAGGAAGTTTCGGTTATGTTTGCCGACTTTGTTGGATTCTCAAAAATAAGTGTGGCATACGAGAATATTGATGAGTTCCTTAATGTCCTGAGCAGCTACTTTGAAGCATTCGACGAAATAGTTACCCAGCGCTATATTGAGAAGATTAAAACGATAGGCGATGCATACATGTGCGTGGGAGGATTGCCAAGAACCAACCATAGCCACCCGTTCGACACTGTGCTTGCAGCACTTGAACTCCAACGCTACACTAAAGCAAGAAACATTGAGGAGGCGCAGGCCAATAAGCCTACCTGGTCAATACGTATTGGTATTCACTCTGGCAGTGTGATAGCTGGGGTTATTGGTAAACACAAATTTGCTTACGACATCTGGGGCGATACGGTTAACGTGGCTAGCCGAATGGAAACAGCATGCGAACCTGGGAAAATTAATATTTCAGAGACTACATACTCATACATCAAGGATTACTTTATTTGTACGCCTCGAGGTAAAATTCCTGCCAAGAATATCGGTGAAATCGAGATGTTTTTTGTGGAAAGGATAAAACCGGAATTCTCCGAGGATGCCGATGGTTTTATTCCCAATAATGCTTTACGAAAGATAGTTTCCTCGCTATAAACCTTTACTCCTGATCCATTTCGCTTACATTGGTAAAGCTGAAGGGAAGTAGTTGCTTTACATCATCAATTTTGATAATCTTTCCCGCTCCTACCATATAAATGGTAAAGGGTTTATTGGATATCATCTGATATTCCAGCATTACCTGCCTACAAGCACCGCATGGCGATACCGGACTTACTGTAATCCCTTTCTCGTTCGATGCAACAACAGCTAATGCTTTAATTGGAACGTTAGGGTATTGCGCACCCGCATAGAAAAGGGCGACTCGCTCTGCGCAAAGACCTGAGGGGTATGCACCATTTTCCTGATTACTCCCGGTAATTATTACCCCGTTGTCCAGTAAAACTGCTGCTCCAACCCTAAAATGGGAGTAAGGTGAATAGCTGCCAGCCAAAGCTGCTTTAGCTTGTTCTATCAAATCTTTCTCCCAATCCTTTAATTGATTGGTGTCGTGAAACTCAGTATAATCAATTGTTAGCATTGCCACATATTTTTTAATGCACTCCCAACAAAAAAGGGAGTGCATCAAATGTAAGTATTTTTAGATAATATCGTACTTACAGATTTAATTTTCTTGGTTTAACCATATTTTCAGGGGCAAGAATGGTATCGAGCTGCTGCTTGGATAGCAAACCCTTTTGCAAAACCAGGTCATATACACTTTTATTGGTTACCAAAGCCTCCTTGGCAAGCTGGGTTGATGCTTCATAACCAATGTAAGGATTTAGGGCTGTTACCAGACCAATTGAGTTGTGCACCATACTCCTACAGCGCTCCTCGTTTGCAGTAATTCCATCAATACAACGATATTTTAACGTATTCATGCCATTCTTAAGCATCTCAATTGATTCAAAGAGGCTCTGAACAATAACGGGTTCAAAAACATTAAGTTCAAGCTGACCTCCCTCGGCGGCAAGGGTTACGGTTAAGTCGTTTCCAATTACCTTGAAAGCAATTTGGTTTACCACCTCAGGAATTACAGGATTCACTTTGCCAGGCATAATTGATGAGCCGGGCTGCATGGGCGGTAAATTAATTTCATTTAAGCCTGTTCGCGGGCCGGAGGACAGCAGGCGTAAATCGTTGGATATCTTGGAAAGCTTAACGGCTAGCCTCTTTACTGCCGATGAGTACATTACAAATGCACCGGTATCCTGTGTTGCCTCAACCAAGTTGGAGGCAAGTACCAGATCTAGTCCGGATATTTTACGTAAATGCTTTATTACTTTCTCCGGGTAATCGGGATCCGAGTTTATACCCGTTCCTATTGCGGTAGCCCCCATGTTAACCTCTAGGAATAGCCGTACATTCTGATTCAAGCGCTCCACCTCCTCGGAAAGGGTAACCGCATATGCCTCAAACTCCTGACCAAGAGTCATGGGAACAGCATCCTGAAGCTGCGTTCTTCCCATTTTTATTACATGGGCAAACTCTTTTGCCTTTGCTCTAAACGATTCAATTAGGGATTCAAGAACTCTTACCAGTTTTTTGTTTGAGTTGATAAGCGCAATTTTAACAGCAGTAGGGTAAGCATCGTTGGTTGACTGCGACATATTCACATGGTTCAGTGGATGGCAGTACTGATACTCCCCCTTTGAATACCCCAAATGTTCCAGTGCGCGGTTAGCAATAACCTCGTTGGCATTCATATTTGTGGAGGTACCCGCCCCACCCTGAATCATATCAACCACAAACTGATTGTGGAACTTCCCATTGGTTATTTCAGTGCAAGCTTTAATTATGGCGTCTTTAATGGTGGGATCAAGTAGACCTAGTTCATGGTTTGCCTCGGCGGCAGCCTGTTTCACCATTGCAAGAGCATCAATTAAATCAGGGTAAAAGTTCAGGGTTACCCCGGAGATGTTAAAATTCTCCAAAGCCCTTAGGGTTTGTACTCCATAGTAGTACTCTGCAGGCACTTCCCTCTCTCCAAGCAAGTCGTGCTCAAGGCGGGTCGCACCTGATTCATATTGGCTAGCAGGGTTTACCATACGGTTGTTGGCATACCTCATTCGCCGCTGCATAACCCTGGTAATATTGGTAAGTACCTTGAGGGCAATTGCAGGATTTGCATTCAAATCCTCAACCCTAAGGAGTAAAGCCTTTGTTGGAGCTATAGCCCTTGCCGATGTAGAATGAGTAGATTCTGAGGCTAGAACCCCTTCGCCAAGGAAATCGCCCTTTGAGAATTGGGTTAGCTTAAGCTCAACTCCATAAGGATTGCTCTTAAAAAGTTCAACCTGCCCCTCATATATCACCAGAATGCCCTCGCGTTTATTATTCTCAATGAACAACATGCTTCCGGTAGGGAATTCCCTTTCAACAATCCCTTTGACAAGTGTATTCAGTTCCTGCTCACTCAATCCCCTGAAAAGTTCTATATTGCTCAGAAAATCAACATAACTCTTTCGACTCATTTCCTTATCATTTAAGTTTCACCATAAAAAACTAACACAAAACTAAGTATGCTTGATTCTTTTTGTTCATGCAAAATATAAACATTTTACTTTTTATAATTGTTTAACATAAAAAAGAAAGGGCACTGCATGATAGCAGTACCCTACCAACCCATGAAAACAAAAACACTACTCTTTATTAACTGTTACATCAAATTCCACTTCGGTACTTTTTAATAAATGATTTTCAATAATTGCTTGTTCGTTAAAGTAAGTGATAATATGATCGAGCATAACTGCCTGCGATGAACCTGTTGCAGTGTGCTTGTAGATATTTGTGGCCAAAAGCTTAATCTGGTTCTGGTTGGCAATAAGTACCTGAATGGGGTCGAGTTCGCCAAGTTTAAATTTACCTTCAATCTTGCGCAGCTCTTCAAGGTTTGTGCTGATGTAGCCCATTAAATCGTTGTACGATTTGGTTGCCGGGTTATTTCTACGCGATACAATTGCAATTACCTGCATGGTTTGAGGGTCAATTACAGGAGCTCCGCTATTCCCATAGCAAGTTAGGCCATCGAGCTGAAGATACCTAACTCCCTGCTTATTTGAGAAAGCGGACGAAACTATTCCTGTTTTTATGGAAAGGTTTTGCCCTACTCCATTAAAACCAATAATTGCCACAGGCATGCCAATTGGGTAATTCCATCGTTCGCACAGCGACAGGCTTGGAATATCCTGAAATTCAGCAAAATCAATATTAAATACAGCGTAATCGGCTTGGTTATGGGTAAACCCAATCCTAAGGTCATCAATGAACTCTTTGTAATCCAAACGCATGGATGCCTTTGGGGTATTTGCGTCAGCCTCAACAAAACGGATTTCTACCTTTTGGGCGCCTTTTACGTAAAAGGCTTGCTCACAGGTTACAAGCGATTTATTGATCTTAAATCCACTCAACGTGTCAATGAGCACACCGTGCTCATTGTAAAAGTTCAGGCAACAAACCGATGCTGAACATTTTTCCCAAACCTGACTGTACATGGTTTTTTAAATTTATAATGTTAAAGTTTTTACTAGCGTTACTACAAAAATTAGGGTGATGATGAAAAAAATGATGAACACCCCAATGTCAATTTTATTCTTTTTTACAAGCTTGAACATAGCATTATTGTTTTGCTCCTTGCCAAATATACGGTAGTTATCCTCGGAGAGTAACGTGTCAAACGTGTCAATAAATTTTTAAGAAAACCCTTTACAACCCGAATTATAGATATCTTTAAAATCCTTACATTTGAGACATCAAAAGCAGTTCGGCAATGGATTTACATAAACAGCTTATTGAAGCCGTTGAGAAGCGTTTTGGTAAAAAGATATCGTACCAACGCGACTGTAAAACCTTGTCGGAAAAAGTATTTGAGCATACGCACGAGTATATAAGCCCGGCAACCCTCCGCCGGCTTTTTGGGTTCCTGAAAACGAATTCTAAACCAACACGTGTCACACTCGATATTCTTGCACGCTATTGCGGGTATAGCCACTGGCAAGACTTTGTTGAAAATCAGATTAAGGCGAGTGTTACCTCTAAAACAAACATACCGGAGCTTTGGAGTTTAATTACCACAAATACAATGGAGGTAAACCACCATAGCATTCGTTCAATACAAATAAAATCCGGAATCCCATTTGAAAAAACCGTAAGGCGAACATATCTGGAATCGTTGCTTAATCACTTTGTAAGTTCAAACTACACAGCATTGGCAATTGTGGCGCCAGGCGGTTATGGAAAATCTACTTTCATTGCCCACTGGTACTTAAATAACCCTAAAGTAAAAAAACAGCAAATAATACCCATCATCATTTCGGCATCAAAACTTGAAAACTATGCGTTTTCAGAGCTAAATATCGATGAATGGTTGTGGGGTCAAATTGGCATTAACGCATTTTCAATCCCGAATTTAAAAGATGAGCTCAAAAAACTACCTGGCACAATTGTATTCATAATTGATGCCCTTGATGAGGTAACCCTTACCGGTATTAAACTTGAAAGAACCCTTAAAGGAATACACGAGCTGGCCAAAGAATTTTCAGAGTCGGCCAACACCAAGCTGATTATTACATCAAGGTATGCCACATGGAAATCGCTTCAGGGTTACCTTATAAACCCAGAAGTTTGGCTGAATATTGATCAATCCAACTTTAACTCCGATAACGCTAATATTCCTCCCCTTTCGTACGATGAAATGCAAACAGTTCTTGATAACACAGTGAACGAAGGGAAAAAAGAACGCTTGCTTATATTCGAGTTACCTCCTTTGTTACGCCAAACTATTTCGTACCCATTTTACCTACAACTTTTTATTAGCAGCTACGGTAAAGCAAGCTACCAAACCCTTTCGGACCCATTGAATATCATCAACGAGTTTATCAAACAAAAAGTATTTGATTCAATTTACCCCGAAGAGAAAGCCGATATTTTGAATGCCATTGCCAAGGAATGGTTGGAAAATTCTGGTGCAATCAACAAGCAGCAGCTTAAAAAGCTTTACCCCATAAACCTAAAAACTGCAGGCAATTACTTTGATGCATACCATGATTTACTTTCGTTTGGAATTATTTCCGAAGAGAAAGTGTATACCGATTCACTAGGCTACTCAACTCTTGTTTCCATAAGTAATAATAATATATTAACATCGCTAATTGCCCAAAAACTAATTAAGGAGTACGGTTTAAGCGAGAAATTAATCACTGCAACAAAAAATCTCTTTTCACAAAATGAGATTTACCCAAAATTGATTGGCTACATCTTTAGCATTGGCTTTAATGAACGTAAGGCTGCATTTCTTGTGGATTTGTTCCAACTATTTTTGCCCGATTACATAACGGAACTCATCAATACACTTACGCTATGTTTTAAACGAGATGAATCACTGTTCAAGGATTTATTACCTCACCTGCTCAGAAATAGAGAGGCAGAAAGAGAATTGTTGCTCATAAATCCCGATTTAAACGGCACTTCATCAACCTATAGAAAAATACTGGAACAAGTGCAACCCTCAAGCCCTTACTACAACGATTCAAAAGTAGCTATGGATTACTGCAACCTTATGGGTTTGGAAATCTCACATATCAATAATAGCAATGAGTGGCATAACAATTTTATAATGGCTGAGCAAAACTCAGCAAGAGTTGCTGGTATGTGGTTCTGCCTTAATATCTTCTTCTCAACTGGCTCAAAAACCGAATTAATGGTAAAGAAAGCTTTGGAATTCTATAAAAGTATCAATTCCGCCAGTGCAAAGCTTGAGTTCAGGGAGTCGGTTTTACCCTTAGTTTTTATTGATAAGCGCTTTTTTCCACTACAAGATATTTTGATAGAACCCTTAAATCTCTCGGCACACCAAAAAGCGTTGGACTCTATCATTTATGAGTTCACTGACCTCACTAAAAATCGTAACCCTTTTACCCCGGAAAAGCATCATCAGCTCATGCAAAACTACAGCCAGCTCAATCCCAGCAGGAACCATTTTGCAATAGTACTCGGAGAGTTAGCCCGCTCAATATCATACTTTTACGAAAGTAACCTGAACGATGCACATACCTGTATAAGGAACTCCATTGAACTTTGTGGAATTTCGGGTTACCGCTTGCAGGAAATGGTATTGATGAACATACTTGGCCAAACCCTGATACGATTAGGCGAAACAAACCATGGAAAGTCGTTTATTTCGTATGCCGAAACACTTTCGGAAAAATCGGGAGTTAAGGTATATTCCGAGTATTTTGTGTATGGTAGTTAATTAGCTCAACTATTGGGTAGCGTAAGTATTGCGATATTTTAAACCCATACTCCTCTCCAACCAAATCTAGAACCTGACTGAAAAGACATCCTACTGAACCGGTTACACCAATGGATAAATCGGATAGATTCTCAAATACCGCAAAGTGATACCTGTAAAGGGCTACAAACGCCTCCTTTACAATAGAGTATATATGCTGGTTCTGGATATTTTCAAGAATAAAAGGTACGAACGATGCAAGGTACGCCGATGGGCGGGGTGCGCTATAAACCATATTGAGCACGTGGCTTAGCTCAACATTGTACTGCTGCTCTAGGCTTTGGGCTATATCATGATCGAGTGTTTTGTAAAGATAAGCACGAAGCAAAAGCCTTCCCATGTATGCTCCGCTACCCTCGTCACCCAGAACAAATCCAAGCGAGGGGGTTCGGTTATAAAGCCGTTCGCCATCGTAGTAGGCAATATTTGAGCCGGTTCCAAGGATTACAACAATGCCGGGTTGGCGCTTAAATAGCGCCCGGGCTGCCCCTAAAGCATCGGAAACTGCATGGATTTTGGCATTGCTAAAAAAAATACCAAGATACCTTGCTACATCCTGCCCCCTTTCATGCACTCCACATCCGGAACCGTAAAAGAAAATCTCCTTTACCTGTTCTGGGTTGATCTGCTTGGGGTAGTTTTGATTTAATGCGATTAAAAAATCTTCCTGCCTATTAAAGTATGGACTTAACCCAATGGTTTCGAAACTTGCAATGGGCTTGCCGTTTTCTAAAATTCTCCAATCGGTTTTTGTAGCTCCGCTATCGGCAATAATTATCATTTTATGCTTTTTACTTTTACTTTTTTCAAAACTAAAAAATTCATCGGATTTACACCAATACCATCAACTCTGGCCGAGGTAAACCTAACCACTTTATCGTAGTACAAAGGTATAACTATGGCTTTTGATGTAACAATAGAATCGAGGCTATGGTAGTATGGTAATCGTTGGTCGTAACTGGTAAGCGACATTGCTTTCCGATAAAGCATTTCAAACTGCACACTGCTGAAATGGCTATAGTTTGGTCCATTAGGAGCAAAATTATCCGCAAGGAAACAAGCTAGGTAGTTTTCCGGATCGGGATAGTCAGCTATCCAAGATCCTCTGAAAACAGGTAGTTTCCCATTTGCAAGCATTTCGCGGTATGCTGCACCGGGTAGCACATCAATATTGAGTTTAATGCCTACCGTGCTGAGCTGGTTCTGAATATACTCAAACAAATCGAGATAATCGTCGGTGGTTGAAACTGTTATTTCAGGTAAAGCGTTTTTACTGCTGTAACCCGCTTGCTTTAGCAATTGCATAGCCTGTAACGGGTTGTAAGCCAAACCGTAGTTTACATCAGTAAAACCGGGCATGCCGGAAGGTACAAATCCACCATTAGCCGGATAGCCAAGGTTGCTCCGGAGGTAAAGCATCATTTTCTCTTTATCAAAACTCATAGCAATAGCTTTACGCACCCGTTCGTCGAGCAAAAATCTTTGGTTACCAGGGAGCTTTGCAGAGTCAATAATTATCCCAATATACTCAGTATTTAGGTATGGGCCTGTAACCATTTTTACTTTATCGGAATACTTAGGGTTTAGCCTACCCGAGCGGGTGAGAAGTTCATCCTTTGATGCTGCATTTACCCCTGAAAGAAAGTCGATTTTACCATTTACAAATTCCAGAAATTCCGATTGCTTATCGGGAATAAATGAAATGGATACAGCTTCGAGGTAAGGTAGGCGGTTACCTAGCTCATCAACCTCAAAGTAATTTGGGTTTTTGCGTAATACAAGCTTTTCCCCATCGCGCCAAAGCTTCAGGTAAAAGGGACCGGTGCCAACCGGGTTGTGGCCAAAATCTTTGCCATAAAACGAAACCGCTTCGTGAGGT
The DNA here is from genome assembly GCF_037481895.1 of Tenuifilum sp. NCBI lineage: Bacteria > Pseudomonadati > Bacteroidota > Bacteroidia > Bacteroidales > Tenuifilaceae > Tenuifilum > Tenuifilum sp. The sequence goes on along the minus strand of NZ_JBBFKU010000004.1, from coordinate 31,338 downwards.
ACAACATAGCAGTAGGGCATGCACAACAACCCAAGAAAGGGAGGAAAAGGCTTTTTTAGCTTCAACACCAAAGTGCTATCGTTGGGGGCATAGCAACCATTCTCGTAGTTTGGGTTTTCCCTATCGAGCACACTTAACACCCACATTCCAGGCGAAGCTGTTGTGGGGTTGAGTATTCGGCCAAAGGAGTAAACAAAATCCTGGGCTGTAGCTCGTCGTCCTTTGCCCGACTTGAAAACAGGCGAATCATGGAAATATACATCGTTGCGGAGGTAGAATGTGTAGGTTAAACCATCGGGGGAAATAGACCAACGCTTTGCAATGGAGGGTTCAACAGTAAGCGAATCGGAAAACTGAACAAGTCCGTTGAAAATTTGGCTCACCGGCCAAATTAATGCAAGGTTACGGGCATAGGCGGGATCAAGTGAGGTTATCCCTTTACTTTCGTTATACCTGAATACATTTGTAGATAACCTTTCAGTTTCATTGGAGCAGGATATAATCAATAAAGATGATATGAAACAGAATACTTTGGATAAAGACTGATTCATACAATAAATTTTTCACCCAAACCTACGAATTTTTAGGGAATTGTTTGGTGCCAGGGGGCATAAACCCATATAAAAATAAAGACGGAACCGAAAATACGGTTCCGTCCTTACACCCTAACTAACCTAAATCAACTAAACCTAACCAACTATTAACCCTAAAACCTATACTTGAAAAACTACTTTTATAACGCAAAAATACAACCATAGTTTCACAAAATTCAGGCCAAAAATGATGATATAAAACACCTTTTTTGAATGACTTGTATATACTGATATTCAGCAGTATATGTTATAAAACACATGTGGATTTTTAACGATTATTAACCCTTAAATTGGATATAAAATTTTGCAAGGCTGAAGCTGAATTTAACGATTCAACCGGGGGTAAACCTGCAAGCTTACGGGCATAATTTACTTTATCGATTTCAAAACACTCCTCCTCAAACCCAAAAAGATATCTGAAAGCAATGGCTACTTTTAGGGTTGTTGGCCTACAGCGGATAGTAAGCTTAGAGTATCGACCCGGATGTATGTGAATGTAATATTCATCGTTTTGTCCTAATCGCATAACCCAGCGCGAACCATCGCTGAGATAAATGTTTTTGAACGTAGTTTCAGGTAAGCCAAGCCAGTGTTTAAAATCATCAACATTGGCTACACCCAAATCCATAAAATATTTGTTAACCTCATTTACTATTGTGTAAACAGAAAGTTCACCAATGTAAAAATCGAGTAGAGTCCCTCCGATATACCCTAAAAAATGATCTGGCTTGATTCCACCTTCCCCTCTGATTAGTTGAATTTGGTTGCATACAAAACCACAATGGTGCTTCCAGGGATTGAAAGCGATAGGTTTATGCTCCTGCACACACACCGCCTGTCCGTTTTGATATTTAACAGACATATTTTTAAGCAACCTATCTGTTGATTTGTTTACTTTGTGGCAAATTACAAAAATTATGAACAAGGTTATAACATTATCGCCCATATTTCGAGGATTAACTGAGGATGATGTAGCCCATCTTTTAAATGAAACACCCCATACCATTCGTTCATTCAGCAAAGGACAAACCATAGCCCAGCGAACCGAGGAGGTTCGAAGTTTGTGCATTGTAGTTGAGGGGAGTGTAAAGGGCGAGATGGTCGACTTTTCCGGTAAAATTCTTAAGATTGAGGAAATGCATGCTCCAATGCCAATTGCGCACGCCTTTCTTTTTGGCGAAAACAACCGATACCCTGTTGATGTTATTGCTCTGGAAGACTGCAAATTACTGTATATCCCTAAAGTTGAGTTTCTTGGGTTGATGCAGAAAAACGCACAGGTGCTAACCAATTACCTTAATTCCATATCAAACCGGGCTCAATTTCTATCAAACAAGCTTTGGTTCCTATCATTTAAAACCATAAAGGAAAAAATAGCGCATTACCTGTTAAACCTATCAAAAAGCGAAGTTAGAACCACACTCATACTACCAAAATCGCATCAGGAATTGGCAGAGTTTTTTGGCGTAACGCGCCCTGCCTTGGCAAGGGTTTTTTCTGAGATGCAGGACGAGGGTATTATTCACATAAACCGTCGTGAAATAACCATTCTTAACCGTAACAAACTACTGGAAATGATAAAGTAGCTACCGGTAAAAATTTTTAGTAAAAGCACCATTGGGTCTTTTGCCATGAACAACCCATAACCAGAGAGCATAAGTAAACCCTAAACCATATCCGTATAGCTGAACCCATGCTGCCACCACGCTCAATAATGCAACCGTGAGCGAATTCCCTTTTAACAAGGAGTCGAACAAGATTGCAATTGAGTAAAGCAAGGGAAAAATTGAAATAACGGGGTAAGCCCACGATAGCAGAACTGCTACGCTCATTACAAATACAAACCCAGAGGGTAATAGGTGAACCAACTTTAATGAGTTTTTATGATTAATGCTAAGGTTTATGCGAGCCATACCCGAGTTGAAAACCTGTTTAAAAAACTTACGGAAATCGGTTCTGCGTTTATGGTAAACAAATGCTTTAGGGAAAAGCCTACTCCTAAAACCCATCTCAAAAAGCCTGAGGCTTAAATCCACATCCTCACCAAACCTCATATTTGAAAAACCGCCAACCGAATGGAATACTTCAGCATTTATGCCCATGTTAAAGCTACGAGGAGTAAAACGCTCCAGCTTTACCCTTCCCCCACGAATACCCCCTGTTGTAAAAAATGAGGTCATGGAGTAGCCAATTGCCTTTTGAATATCGGTAAACGAGGGGTGAGTAGCATCGGGGCCTCCAAAAAAATCGACATACTCTGCCGCAAGCTCCTCCTCAACACGGGTAAAGTAATTATTAGGGATTATGCAATCCGAGTCAAAAAAGATTAGGAATTCCCCCTTTGCCCTTTCGGCACCATAGTTTCGTGTTAGTCCGGGACCAGTGTTTTCCTTGAAAAAGTATTGAATTTTTAGTCCAGAGGCGAATTTGTTTACTACTTCGCTACAGGGAATCTTTGACCCGTCCTCAACTACAATCACCTCAAAATCATCATATTCCTGATCTGCAAGACTTTGAAGTAACTCCTCAACCTCGCCAGGGCGGTTATATACCGGTATGATAACAGAAAAACGCATAGTTTTTAACTTAAGTCACGAAGATACTACTATTATTTAACTTCTCATTCGTCACCAAAAATATGCCCTACACCATAAGAAAAATTTATTTAGACAATAAGTTTTCGCAAATGTTTAATTGAAGTATAAAAAAAATTTATCAAAAAGAACAATTTTTAAATTTTGTTAATATATTCGAATGTTTAAAAATCAATCTTTGGCATGAGGCAATTGAAGATAATTAAACAGGTTACTAATCGTGAGGCTGTCTCGCTTGACAAGTACCTTCATGAAATTGGCAAGGTTGATTTGCTCACAGCCGAAGAGGAGGTAACGCTTGCCAGGAAAATAAAGGAAGGCGACCAGGAAGCACTGGCCAAACTCGTAAAAGCCAATTTGAGATTTGTAGTATCGGTGGCAAAGCAGTACCAGAACCAGGGGTTAAGCCTACCCGACCTGATTAACGAAGGGAATGTTGGATTAATTAAGGCTGCCCAGCGCTTTGATGAGACCAGAGGATTCAAATTCATATCGTATGCAGTGTGGTGGATCCGCCAATCAATACTGCAAGCTTTAGCCGAACAGGCAAGAATAGTTAAACTACCGCTGAATAAAATTGGTTCAATCAACAAAGTTAACAGGGCATTAGCAGAACTGGAACAACGTTTTGAGCGCGAACCAACCATTGAAGAGCTATCGGAACAGCTCGAGCTTGCCCCTGAGGATATTAAAGAGGCCTTACGTGGGAATAACAGGCACCTTTCAATGGATGCACCCCTCACCCAGGATGAGGACAGCAGTATGTACGACGTACTACTTTCACCCGATTCACCCATGCCCGATAAGGGATTGCTTAACGAAAGCCTGCGCCGTGAAATTGAGAGAGCATTGTCCACCCTCACTCCCCGCGAAGCAAACATTATTAGACTTTATTTTGGCTTAAACGGAAAACACCCACTTACCCTTGAGGAGATTGGCGAAGAGTTTGATCTAACCCGTGAGCGTGTTCGTCAGATAAAGGAAAAAGCGCTAAAAAGGCTAAAACAAACCACAAGAAGTAAGATACTCAAGAGCTACCTAGGCTAAGCAATATGCAACGACCCGCCAAGCGGGTCGCTTTCTTTTTTTGCTACCTTTGCACAAAATGTATGAAAAATGGAACGTTTAGTAGCCCCATCGATGCTTTCGGCCGATTTTGCCAACCTGGCCTGCGATATTGAAATGGTAAACAAGAGCCAGGCCGACTGGTTTCATCTGGACATAATGGATGGTGTGTTTGTACCAAACATATCGTTCGGATTCCCTGTGGTTGAACGCATCAAAGCCTTGGCTGCTAAACCTCTGGATGTACATCTGATGATAATTGATCCCGACCGGTACATTGAGCGTTTCCGCGAGGCTGGCGCCGACTGGCTAACCGTTCACTACGAAGCTTGCACACACCTTAATAGGACTCTTTCACGTATCAGGGAACTTGGAATGAAGGCAGGTGTTTCAGTTAATCCACACACACCCGTTGAACTACTAACCGATATTCTTGAATACGCCGATTTGGTTTTAATCATGTCAGTAAACCCCGGGTTTGGCGGACAAAAATTCATACCCAACAGCATTGGTAGAATTGAACGATTAAGAAAACTTATCGACCAAAAAGGGCTATCAACCCTGATAGAGGTTGATGGTGGCGTAGGCCCAAGCAACGCCCGTCAACTTTACCAAGCAGGGGCAAACGTGCTTGTAGCCGGAAACGCAGTTTTTAAGGCCGATAATCCGTTGGCAGCAATTGAGATGATAAAGAACGCCTAGCTAGTAAACCAAGTTCTTTCGCATTTCCACCAACTGTCTTATGTTTTTGAAGGCTTTTTTACTTTCATCAAAATTTAAAGTTTGATGACCATCGGATAGCGCTTTTTCTGGCGTTTTATGAATTTCAAGCAGCACTCCATCGGCGCCTGCCATTACTGAGGCTAGAGCCATGTTTTCAACGTAGTCTCTAACCCCAACACCATGCGAAGGATCGCAAAAGACTGGTAGATGACTTTTATCCTTGAGGTAAGGAATTGCATTAAGGTCTAGGGTGTTTCTGTATTCTTTTTCGAATGTTCGTATCCCCCTTTCACAAAGTATAATTTTTTCATTACCGCTCGAGAAAATATACTCTGCCGACGATAGAAACTCAGAAAGTGTAGCGGACATTCCTCGTTTTAGCAACACAGGCTTATCAACTTTTCCCAATGCATCCAACAAGTTAAAATTCTGCATGTTGCGAGTTCCCACCTGAAAAATATCGGTGTAAGGGTACATCTCATCAATTTGGGAAACCTGCATGACCTCAGTGACCACTTTAATACTGTTAGCCTTACAGTGATTTGAAAAAAGTTTTAATCCATCAATACCTAGCCCCCTAAAGGAATAGGGGGAGCTGCGTGGTTTAAAAATTCCTCCACGCATAAGCTGGATGCCTTGCTGCTTTAAAAATTCTACAATGGTTATAACCTGCTCCTCGCTCTCAATGGCGCAAGGTCCAGCAACAATTGAGAAATCGTCACGCGAAATTTTTATTCCATTTCCCAAATCAATTTCAGTATCTTTAACTTTCCATTGCCTTGAAACTAATGGGTTAGGATTGGTTACTATGTGAACATCTTTAACTCCAGGCAGGTTCCCAATTATTCGAATATCAACCTCTGTTTTTCCAATGCACACCAAATATTCCTGATTAAAAGTGTTTACTCGGGTAACCTTGTATCCAGCATTTGTTAATTTCTCAACAATACTTTTAAGATGAGAATTGGTGCAGTTTTTTTCTAATTGAATTAGCATAACTTAATTAGTTATTACCTCTGATTTTACTTATAAATAATGCTGTGTTTCCTTCAATATTGCTGGCATTCCCAATACATTTTAGAAATGCACTTCCAATAATTGCACCATTGCAGTATTGCGTAGCAATGTTAAAGGTTTGCTCATTGTGTATTCCAAATCCCACCAAAATGGGATTGCTGAGGTTTAAGGAGCTTATTCGCGACAAGTAAGCCCGATGAAGTTCAGAATAGTTTTCTTCTTTACCAGTAGTGGACAACGAACTAACGGCGTATATAAACCCTTTTGAAACACTGTCGATTAGCCGAATACGATTATCGGGGGTACTTGGCGTGATTAAGAAGATCAACGGCAACCTATAAGACTCAAAAATATTCTGGTAGTTCTGTATGTATTCATCTAAGGGAATATCAGGTACAATAACGCCACTTATTCCTAATTTGCTTGCTTCAGAGCAGAATTTCTCAATACCGTATTTGAGAATTGGATTGAGGTAGCCCATCAAAACCAATGGGACTTGCACTTGATCTTTTATTGATGCCAGCTGGTTAAAGAGTACATTTATGGTCATCCCATTGGAAAGAGCAACTATACTTGTTTGCTGAATAACACTTCCGTCAGCCAGAGGGTCAGAGAAAGGGATTCCAACCTCAATCATATCCACTCCGCTCTTTTGTAGAGCTAGAATAACCCTATTAGTGGAGTTTAGCTCAGGAAACCCAGCAGTAAAATAAATTGAGAGAATTTTATTCTTTTTGCCGCGAAACATTTCGCTGATTTTACTCTTTTCCATACTGTTGTTCATAATATTCATTAAAAGTATTAAGATCCTTATCGCCTCGCCCCGATAGGTTAACCACAATAATATCGCTTTGCATAAAGTTTAGTTTTGAAAGTGCAGCTAAAGCGTGGGACGATTCTAGTGCTGGAATAATTCCTTCGGTTTTGGCCAATTCAAATGCTGCCTTTAAAGCTTCACTATCAGTCGCGAAATGGTATTTTGCCCTTCCTGTCGTGTAAAGATGTGCATGAAGTGGGCCAACACCTGGATAATCAAGTCCAGCGGATAATGAGTGAGCTTCAAGTATTTGACCATCCTCATTTTGCATAAGTAAGGTTTTACACCCATGAATTATACCCTCGGAGCCTGTAGATATAGTTGCTGCTGTTTTTTGGGTTTCAATACCTTCACCAGCGGCTTCAACACCAATTAGTTTTACCTTGGAGTTTTCAATAAAATGGTAAAAAGCCCCCGCTGCATTGCTTCCGCCTCCAACACAGGCAACTATGTAGTTGGGGCTCTCAACACCTTCTTTTTCTTTAAGCTGATATTGAATTTCCCTACTTATTACCGATTGAAATTTTGCAACCATATCGGGATAAGGGTGCGGCCCTATGGTAGAGCCAATTACATAGTGGGTATCATGGGCATTATTAATCCAAAACCGGATGGCTTCATTTGTTGCATCCTTTAAAGTTTGACTACCTGAGTATGCTGGAACAACTGTTGCTCCTAGCATCTTCATTCTTAAAACGTTAGGTTGTTGGCGCTGTATATCCTTAGCGCCCATAAATACTGTACATTTTAATCCCATAAGAGCACAAACAGTTGCTGTTGCCACACCATGTTGTCCCGCTCCTGTCTCAGCTATTATATGGATCTTGTTCAGCCGTTTTGCTAAAAGAATTTGTCCTATTACATTATTAAGCTTGTGAGCGCCGGTATGACATAAATCCTCACGTTTCAGGTAGATTTTTGCGCCCTTTACAGCAGAAAGATTTTTGGCAAAGTACAAGGGCGTTGGCCTACCTACATAATTTTTCAGCAATTCATCAAACTCCTTTTTAAAGTCATCGGAATCGATAATATTAAGGTAGTTCTGCTGTAGCTCATATATATTGGCATGGAGCATTTCTGGAATAAACGCCCCGCCAAATTTACCATAGTAGCCTTTACTGTTGGGTTGAAAGTTCATACCTATTTAGCTGTTTAATGAATTTTTCTAGTTTTCTGATATCTTTTAAACCTGGTTCTGATTCGAATCGGCTGTTAACGTCCACCGCATAAAGTTTTGGAAACTTCAGCTTATTCAAATACAAAGCATCCTGGGGGCCGATTCCTCCACTTAGGAAGAAAGGAGTAGTTAAATTATAATCTGAAATTACGCTATGATTAAATGGCTCCCCATTCCCTCCGTATTCTTTTCCGTAAGTATCAAAAAGGAAGTAGTTGCAGCAACCTTCATAATCGCCTAAATTTGAAGGGATTGTTTGTTGCACCCTGAAAACTTTTATCACGGAAGCGAATTTTTGAACCTCCTTGCATTGCTCAGGGCTCTCATCCCCGTGAAGCTGAATGTGAGTAAAACCATACTTTTGAACAATACTCTTTATTGTGTGAGTATTCTCATTCACAAAAACGGCTACCTTGTTTATACTTTTGGGGATTAAATCAAATGAGATGCTGCTCAACCGATTGCTAACGTCGCGTTGTGAGCCAGAAAAGAAAATAAACCCAAGAAAATCAGGATGAAAATTCACTATTCTTGTAATGTTAGACTTATCGGTTATACCGCATATTTTAAGTTTCATACTTTCAGTATTGTGTTGAAAAGTTATTAATCATGCAAACCTGAGCTGGTCTTACTTGAACTTAACTCTTTTACTTTGCTGATAAATTTCTCACACGCCTTTCCTGGATTCGGTTCTCGCATAAACCTCTCGCCAATTAAAAATCCCTGAAAACCCATTGTTTTCAATGTAAGCAACGTTTCTGGGGAATCAATTCCGCTTTCAGCTATTTTTACCACGTGCTTTGGTGTGAGCTGTACTAATAATTCCATATGATCAACGCTTACATTGAATGTTTTTAGGTTTCTGCTATTAATACCAATAATTTCAGCATCGGCTGGTAGTTTAGAAATACTTTGCCTTTCATGAATCTCGAAAAGTACTTGCATGCCTAATGATTTGGCTAAGGAAGCGAAGTTGGACAGCTGTTTTTTTGAAAGAATCTCGGCTATAAGCAGGATAGCATCAGCGCCAATGCTCTTAGCCTCAATAATTTGATACTCATCGACAATAAAATCCTTACGGAGGATTGGGCAAAAGTTAAACTTTCTTGCAATAGTTAAATCCATTGCCGATCCGCCAAAAAACATACTTTCAGTTAATACCGATAGGGCCGATGCCCCAGCCTGCATGTATCGTAAGCAAACATCATCCGGCTTTGCATACTCATTAATAATTCCCATGGATGGCGATTTGCGTTTGAATTCGGCTATAATTCCCGAGAGGTCTGGGCGAAGTATGTATTTTTTAAGCGATAATGGCTGAGAATTAAAGTAAATGCTACGTTCAAGCAATTTGGTTGGGTAAAGTTCCTTTTGCTCGGCAACCTGAATTTTTCTTTTTGTAACAATTTCATTAAGAATACTCATAGCTATTGTATTGATATCAGTTTCTTAAAACACTCTAAAGCTTTCCCAGACTCTAATGATTCCTTGGCATACAGGGTGGATTCTGCAAAAGGAAAACCTTTGTAACAACTAATTGCCATTGCCGAGTTAGCAATTACTACATCAATTTTACTTTTATCGGCACTGTTACTTAGAACCGAAAGAAAAATCTTTGCCGATTCTTCAACAGTTTCTCCTCCGGCAATATTCTCTGGTGAGATTTTGCAAAAACCTAGGCTTTCAGGTGTCAAGCAATCCTCGCTTGATTTTGAAAATATTTTAGTAGAGCTGGTTAACGAAATCTCGTCGTAACCATCAAGGCTGTGTATAATTCTGTAATCGTTAAGATAGTTGCTTAGCAAATAACTGTAAATTCTAGCAACTTCAATACTAAAAACTCCGCTAACCTGATATTTTGGGCGAGATGGATTTAGCAAAGGGCCTAGCATGTTAAAAAAAGTTTTTACGCCAAGCTGACGCCTTATTGGGCCAACAGCCTTTAGCGCTGGATGAAACAGAGGCGCATGTAAAAAACAAACATTGGTATTGTCAATTTCCCTTTTTAACTTACCGGAATCGCTACTGAATTTATACCCAAAATACTCAATTACATTGGATGAACCCGAAACGGAGGTTGCTCCATAATTTCCATGCTTTACAACGGGAATTCCAGCACCTGCAACAACAAAAACCGATGCCGTTGAAATGTTAAAAGTGTTTTTACCATCGCCACCCGTACCACAAAGATCTATTGTATGACCGTCATATATATCTACTTTGACCGAAAGATCCAACAAAGCATCGCGAAACCCCTGTAACTCTTCCAAACTGATGCTTCGCATGATATAGGCAGTAAGCACTGCGGCCATTTGAGATTCATTGACGCTGCCATTTGCAATACCGTGCATTAAGTTTTGCGATTCGGTTCTACTAAGCTTTTGCGATTCAAATAGCTTAGTTAATATTTGTTTCATATCCACCTCCCCAATTTAAATTGAACCCTAAAATCTTTTTAACCAGTTAAAAATGATCTGTTTCCCCACGGGAGTTAGTATTGACTCAGGATGAAATTGAACACCACACACATCGAAATCTTTATGACTAATGGCCATGATTTGTCCGTTCTGATCTGTTGCCTCAATCCTGAAACAGCTGGGCAAATTGTTAGGGTTTACAACCCATGAATGGTATCTGCCTGCTTCAAATATTTCAGGGATACCATCGAAAAGGTAATGCGGGGGATTGTTAACTATAATGCTGCTGGAAACACCATGGTAAACTGTTTCAAGATTAATAAGCGTACCACCAAACGACTCTGCTATAGCTTGCTCTCCAAGGCAAACCCCGAGGATTCTTTTAGTTGAATGATAGCTTTTTATAATAGATAACATGTTACCTGCTTCAGAAGGAATTCCAGGTCCTGGTGACAGGATTATTCCATCGAAACGATTTACTTCATTCACCTCTATTTGATCGTTTCTAAAAACCTCAATTTGGTGTTCACCAAATTCTTCAACGTAATGAAGTAGGTTAAAAGTAAATGAGTCGTAGTTGTCGAGTAATAATATTGATGCCATAAAAGTTTGAATTTGAACATTAAGGTGATTGTTAAACAATTTTTTCTGCGTATTCTATTGCTCTTCTTAATGCCGAAATCTTTGAATTAACCTCTGCAAGTTCGCCTTTTGGCGATGACCCAATAACAACTCCTGCCCCAGCCTGGTAGTAAAGGGTTCCTTTGCTACTAATAAATGAACGAATAACAATAGCGTGATTAATGTCGCCATTTATTCCAATAAACCCAACTGCTCCACCATAAATTCCTCGTGGGGTAGGCTCAATGTTTCCAATTAACTGAATTGCTTTATGCTTTGGTGCTCCACTAAGAGTTCCTGCAGGGAAGGTTGATGCAAGTAATGAATACGGTTTAGTATTTGGCTTAAGTTTTCCTTTAACACACGATACCAAATGAATTACATGTGAATAGCTTTGAACTTCGCGGAATTTATCAACGGTAACTTCAACAGCATACCTACTAAGGTCATTTCTGGCTAAATCAACAAGCATACAATGCTCAGAATTTTCCTTTGGGTTTTTTAATAACTCATCGGTTATTTTCTTATCTAATTGAGCATCTCCACTACGAGCAGTTGTTCCAGCAATCGGGTTAATTGTTGCTACGCCATTAGTAACTTTAAGATGAGCTTCAGGAGATGAACCGAAGATGCGAAAATTCATGTAATCAAAATAGAACAAGTAAGGAGAAGGATTGATAGAACGCAATGCTCGGTATACATTGAAGTCGTCGCCACTATACTTCTTGCTGAATTGCCGGGAAAGCACAATCTGGAAAACATCACCTCTAGCACAATGTAATTTCCCTTTTTCAACCATTTCCATGTAGTAGTCATCATTCATGTTTGAATATTCCTCAGAGGTGGCCTGAAACGGAAATGTTGGGGTATTCTTATTTGAAAGTAATGATAGAAGCTTACTGGAAATCTCATCCACGTTTGGAGCAAGAAACTCGTAAAGAGTGAGTGTATTATTGAAATGGTTAAACTCGATTACCACCTGGTAAAAATCATACTTGATTAAAGGAAAAACTGCATTAGAAGTTTCAATATTAACATTATCGAATAGGTTAATGGAATCATAAGCTGTAAATCCAAAAAAGCCTGCATTTCCTACATCAGTATTATCAATTTTAAAACTTTGCAAAAACGAGTCAAAAAGTGCAGGAGGGTATTCATCCAAAGTGTTAAATTCAGAACTTTCCAAAAGCATATAGGTTTTAGTTTTAGCTCCTGTAACCTCAATACCAGCAAAAGGCTTTACACATATATACGAAAAAGCATCGCTCCTTTCACTGTAGTCAGCACATTCAAGTAGAAGGCATTGTGGGTATGCATCGCGCAACTTCAGGTATACCCCAATTGGGGTATATGTGTCTGCTGAAATTCTTCTCGATTTTACAGTTATTCTTGTTATTTTCATGATTTAAACTATTAAAATAAAAAACTTAGGGGGCTTGCTGTGTTAAGCAAGCCCCCTAATATTAAGTTAATTCTTTTACTATCAGCACATAAGGACTAAAGCGGCTTAACACAGCATCTAATGAAACTGTGCCACCACCAAAGTTGTATGTTGCTATTCAATACCATTTTTGTCATTATCCAGTGCAAATTAAAAAAAATAGTTTCTTTTTTGCAAGTTTTCACAAAATTATTCTATTTTTGCAAACAGAATCAGTTGGAAATGGTAAGATTAAACAACAACTACTTTTACAGCTACTACTTCTACTTTAGTAAGTGGGGGCTGGGTAATTGTTGTATATTATAAAAAGGTATAACCAGTTAACAATAAACCAGCCCCGCAATAGCGGGGCTTTTTTTATGAGTAAACGCATCTATATACTACCCACTACAATGGTAACCTCATGTAAGGTTATGTTTTACTATTACTTTTTCTACTTCCCCTAACCAGCGGGCTCAACTACTCCATTTATTTAATGATACTAATTGAGCCCTGCCGGAAACAGGGCTTTTTAATTTAATAAAACTTAATGCAAATCAAATGCAACCAATAAAAGTAGCAATACAGGGTTTCAAGGGTGCTTTCCATCAGGATGCAGCGGAACTTTACTTCAATACACCTCTCGAACTGGTTGAATGCCTTACCTTCAAAGAGTTGGTTAACTCGGTTACCGAAGGACGAGCCGAAAAAGGTGTAATGGCTATTGAAAACTCATTAGTAGGAAGCATTCTGCAGAACTACACACTAATTCGAGAATCGGATTTAACCATTGAGGGGGAAGTTTTCCTGAGGATATCGCAGCACCTTATAGGCATAAGCGGTCAAAGGGTTGAGGATATAAAGGAGATTCACTCACATCCCATGGCAATTGCGCAATGCGATGATTTCATTCAGAGCATACCCCATGTAAAAGTATTTGCAACCCACGACACTGCCCTAAGTGCAAGGGATATTGCTTTGAACCAAATAAAAGGGGTTGCTGCCATAGCAAGCGAAAGAGCGGCAAGGGAATACGGATTGGAGGTGATTGCCAGTTCCATTGAATCGAACCATAATAACTATACCCGCTTTGTTGTCTTAGGTAAAACTACAAAACATTCCTATAGCTCTGCAAATAAAGCAAGTGTCGCATTTTCACTTGCCCACAAGGTTGGCAGCCTACAGGCAGCGCTACAATCATTTTCCCGCTATGGCGTAAACCTAACCATGTTGCAATCGTTGCCACAAGTTGGCAACCCATGGGAATACTACTTCCATACAGATGCTGTTTTCCGTCATATCGACGATTTTGGGTTAGCCCTTGACTCATTAAAAACCATTGCTAACGAGGTTAAGGTTCTTGGAATATATACAACTGGCATCAAAACAAATTAATGATGGTATGGAACTAAAGAATTTAACCATTGCAGTTATTGGCTTAGGCCAAATTGGGGCTTCACTGGCAGCTGGATTAAAGGGTAAGGTTAAAACCATCATTGGTTTTGATATTGAACCCCTTAACGAGGAATTTTGTATGAACGCTGGTATTATAGACACTTCCAATACACTGGAGGAGATTTGCCAAATGGCAGATGTTGTTGCAATAGCAACACCAGTTGACCAGGTAATGCAAATTGCATCAAGAATACTTAGCGCAAGTGGTAAGCCATTAGCTGTGTTCGATGTAGGATCTACAAAATCAATAATAAATATTGTACTCTCAACCCATCCAGAACGAAGTAAATTTGTTTCGTCGCACCCTATGGCTGGAAGTGCAGAACAAGGTGCAGCAAATGTAAGCGCAAACCTATTTAGGGATAAACTGGTTTACATATGCGATGAACACCTTTGTAGCAAGCAGGCGGTAGAATTAGTTACAGGGCTATGGGATTTACTGGGTGCAAGAGTTGAATTTATTGACTCCCTCCAACACGACAAGCTAATGGCAAATGTATCGCACCTACCACAACTGGTGTCGTATGCCTTGGCAATTGCTTCAGTAAATAGAATTGGCTCTTTAAATCAAACAATGGAGGCTGCATCCAGTGGATTTGATTCCATGACACGCTTGGCTAAAAGTAGCGCTAGCATGTGGCTACCCATAGTTAAGCAAAACAAGGAGAACATCCTCAGCGCAATTGTCGAGTTCCAGGAACAACTCAATCGGATTGAATTGGCAATTAGGCAAAACGACGACCAAACGTTACAATGGCTTATAGTTCAAGCAAATGACATACGAAACGCATTTGAAAATCAACAAAATCATAACATACTAAACCATGGCAAACGAAAAGTTAAAAACTGAAGAAGGCATTAACCCATCAGCCGAAAAAGATGCCAAGCCACTAATTATTGCAGGGCCTTGCAGTGCTGAGTCGCCACAACAACTGATGGAAGTGGCTCAGGAACTTAAAAAGAATGGGCTTGTTAACTACATGCGGGCTGGAGTATGGAAGCCGCGCACAACCCCTAACTCATTTGAGGGCTATGGAACTGAAGCCCTAATCTGGCTTAACCAGGTAAAGCAGGAAACCGGTATGCCCTTTGCCACCGAGGTTGCAACCGAGAGGCATGTTTACGAGTGCCTGAAGTTCGGTGCTGATCTGCTATGGATTGGCGCACGCACCGTTTCCAATCCCTTTGCTGTTCAGGAAATAGCATCGGCTTTGAGGGGCGTTCAAATCCCGATTCTGGTTAAAAATCCGTTAAGCCCCGACCTAAAGCTCTGGGAGGGTGCAATTAACCGACTTAGCCTGGCAGGAGTAAAAGAGGTTGGCGCTATACACCGGGGATTTACCGTTTGGCACGCATCGCCTTTCCGAAACTTCCCAATGTGGGAGGTAGCCCTACAGCTAAAAGCCAACAATCCTGAGCTCAGGGTTATTTCAGACCCTAGCCATATCTCTGGCAATTCGCAGTATATTGAGTTACTCTCAAACCGCGCAATCAACCTTGGATTCGACGGGCTAATAGTTGAAGTACATCCAAACCCTAAGATAGCCCTTAGCGATGCCAAGCAACAGCTTACACCCAATCAATTTAACTTGATGATTCGCAATCTTTTTGAGGAAAAACAGGCTAATACAGAGCTAATGAATGAGCTAAGAGCTGAAATTGATGCCTTGGATGAATTACTGGTTTGGGCATTGTCAAACCGGATGGCGATAGCAACTGAAATAGCCCGCGTTAAAAGTGAAACAGGTCAAAAAATCATTCAACCCGACCGTTGGAACGAGGTGTTAAACAGGGTGATTGGGAAAGGACATAAAATGGGGCTCAGAACTGATTTTGTGAAAAAACTTTTCAATAGCATCCATCGCGAATCGTTACAAACACAGGAAGCAATCACCCAAAACAGGACTGAAATGGTAAAATTTGGTTAACTTTGGCATAACCCTTAAATGCAAGAATGGAAACCATTTTAATTGAAGGCCAGAACGGTAAATCAACAATTATTGTTGACGAAAGATTTGAGGAAGTTACCAAATATCTTCCTAAAAAAAAGCTTTTCATTATTACCGACAAAAACATTGAAAAGCACTATGCCAAGGTGTTTCCAGAGGCACCCTTTTTCTCAATTAATCCGGGTGAACCATCAAAACAGTTAGGGTATATTGAGAGTATTTACCGCTGGTTGTTGGAGAACAACGCCGATCGTAGTAGCTTTATACTGGGAATTGGAGGAGGTGTAGTTTGCGATATTGCTGGTTTTGTGGCTTCCACCTACATGCGTGGGGTTGAATTTGGGTTTGTGTCAACCAGCTTACTTTCACAGGTTGATGCAAGTGTAGGCGGCAAAAATGGAGTTGACCTTGATGGATATAAGAATATTATTGGAACGTTTACCCAGCCCCGATTTGTGCTTTGCGATACTCGCTTGCTAAAAACATTGCCCCACGAGGAACTTGTGAATGGTTTTGCCGAGATGGTAAAGCATGCCCTAATCTCGGATATCAAACTTTTTGAACAGCTTGAGCACGACTGTATTGCTCTGCTTAACCTAAATCAACCTGAAACATCAAAACATATAGCGGAATCTATTAGAGTTAAAGCAAGCATTGTTACTGCCGATGAACGTGAAAGCGGAATTAGAAAGCTGCTCAATTTTGGCCATACATGGGGTCACGCCGTTGAAACACTAACCGGAATATCGCACGGTAAGGCGGTTAGCATTGGAATGGAGTTTGCCTGCAGGCTCTCCATGGAGAAAGGACTTATTAGCAACAGGGAATACATGAGAATTATTAACCTGCTACAATCATTTGGACTCCCAACCTGCATGAACATTGAACCCAGTAGGGTATTCAAAGCTCTGGTAAAAGACAAAAAGCGTAATGCCAACAGTATCGACTTTGTCCTTTTAATGGGAATTGGAGTCCCCAAAATTGAAACAATGGCATTAGAGGAACTAAAAAAGTTTGCAGAATAAAGGTTATGATGCATGAAAGCTATCCGCCCCGATATATGTGTTAGCATAGGAAATATTGATTCCCATGCAATTAGAATTTTGCTACCCAAACTTTCGCTTGCCGAAATCAGGATTGATTTGCTCAATTTGAACAGGGATGAACTAAAGCTGCTATTCGGCTTACACGATAACCTTATTGCAACCTACCGGCCTAAACAGTCAGAATTCGATGTAATGCTTAATCTCCTTACTGATGCTATTGGGTATGGCGCAGCCTGGGTTGATGTTGATATTGACACGCCTTCTGAAATTATCAGGGAAATAACAGCTATAGCCCAAGCCGCTAACTGCAAGGTAATAATCTCATACCATAACTATACTGAAACCCCTACGTCTGCTTTGCTAAAAAAAATTATTGAGAATGCCCAAACCTATAATGTATCTTTAGTTAAAATAGCCTGTATGGCTAACAATCCTAGCGATTGCGCCCGCATCCTTTCACTTTATGAAGAAAATACCAGCATAGTTGCTTTTTGTATGGGGCAAATTGGAACAATCACTCGGGTTGCGGCTCCATTACTAGGCGCTCCGTTCACCTATGCAGCATTACCCGAAAATCAAACAGCTCCGGGTCAGCTTGACTATATATACTTAGAATCCCTACTTAACTCCCTAAAACCCCTATAGTATGGAAACCTACGCAGTTTTTGGTAATCCTATACTGCACAGCAAAAGCCCACAGCTATTCAATAGCGTTTTCAGGGAAATGGGTATCGATGCCAAATACACAAGGATTCGCCCCAGGAGTGCACATGACCTAACCGACATCATCCTAAACTATAATATTAAAGGTGCTAATATTACCACACCCTTTAAGGAAGATGTTATCAAATACCTGAACCATGTTAGCGATGAAGTAGCCGAAATACGCGGGGTAAATACCATAACCAACCAGAACGGCAAACTTACCGGTTACAATACCGATTGGAACGGTGTTGTAAATGCTTTGGTTAACGCAGGTGTTGCCCTAATAGGTAGGAAAGTGCTGGTATTAGGTGCTGGTCCAGCAGCAACAGCTGCTGTATATGGACTGAAAAAAGCAGGTGCAGTGGTGCATATTGCAAACAGAACCACCCAAAAAGCCATTGAAATAGGTAAAAGGCTAAATGTAAATTACATAGATTTTGATGAAGTTGCCCATAAACTCTCCTACTTTGAGTTAGTAGTTTCGGCCTTACTCCCAAACGCAAACCCTTTTTTGGGAGTTAACATACCCCGAAATCTAGTTCTACTCGATGCCAATTACCGCCCATCGAGCCTAAGCGAGCAATTTATGAGCTTTGGGTGTAGGGTAATTTCAGGTAAGCAATGGCTTATAAATCAAGCAGTGGAGGCGTTTAAAATTTTTACTGGCAAAGCGCCTGTTGTTGAAATCATGAGCGTAGCGGTAGAAAATGAGTTAACGTTTAACTACCTGAAAGCCCAATGGATACAAATGGTAGATGATAAAAAATTGTTTACTGATTACGATTTACTAATATCGGCAAGCAACGATAATGAATTTAAGCAATTCTTGGATGAAGAAATTAGTAAAACCTTCGGCAGTTAAAGGGACGGTTCAAGCGCCAGCATCGAAAAGTGTTGCCCAACGGGCAATTGCATTGGCAACCTTGGCCGAAGGACAATCGAAAATTTACAATGCAGGCAACAGCAACGATTGCCTTGCTGCCATCGACACATGTAAGAAACTTGGTGCACATATAGTGGGCGATGGGAGCAAACTAACCATTACGGGAGGTCCCAAAAACCCTAATGATATATTGCACTGTGGCGAATCGGGGTTAAGCATCAGGATGTTTGCTGCCATTGCATCCATATTCAATACGCCTGTAACCCTTACTGGTAGCGGCTCATTAACCAACCGCCCAATGAACATGGTAACCGATGGATTAGCGAAGCTTGGCGTTAGATGTACCACTAACAACGGGAAATTACCAATTACCGTTCAGGGGCCCATACAGGGTGGATACATTACTGTAGATGGATCACAAAGTTCACAGGCGCTTACCGGCCTACTCATGGCTTCGCCTTTTGCCAAAAAAGATGTAACCATTAAGGTTGATAACTTGAATAGCAAACCATATATCGACCTTACCATAGAAACCATGAAGACATTTGGCGTTAGGGTTGATGAACTGCCAGGCAACACTTACCGCATAGCCGTAACCCAGAAATATAAAGCCAGTAATTTTAACGTGGAGGGCGACTGGAGTGGAGCTGCATTCATGCTGGTGGCTGGGGCAATTGCAGGTGAGATTGAGGTTACAAACCTTAACCCAAAATCGTTACAAGCTGATAGGGCTATAGTTGAAGCCTTACTGAGTGCCGGAGCTTCGCTATCGATTCGTGAAAACAGCATAGTAGCCAAAAGAGCCAACCTGAAGGCTTTCGATTTTGATGCACGTAACTGTCCTGACCTTTTTCCGCCACTTGTGGCGCTAGCGGCAAATTGCAATGGACAGTCAAAAATACTTGGGGTAAACCGTTTACACGGAAAGGAATCGGACAGGGCGCTTACCCTACAGCAAGAGTTTACGAAAATGGGCGTTAAAATTGAACTTGTTGGCAATCTGATGGTAGTAAATGGAACGAGTATTAAATCAGCAATTACATACTCGCATGGCGACCATCGCATTGCCATGGCATGTGCTGTTGCAGCACTTACAGCAAACGGAGATGTTGAAATTGAGAATGCTGAGGCGGTAAACAAATCGTATCCAAACTTTTTTGACGATCTTTACAAAATGCAAGTCGATAATTTTTAGGGCAACCATATGAATACATTTGGTAGAATATTCAGGGTAAGTATCTTTGGCGAATCGCATGGAGCCATGGTAGGAGTAACCATTGATGGCTTGCCACATGGAATAAAGCTAAATGCTGATGACTTTACAGCCGATCTAGCCCGCCGTAGGGCTGGTGCAATAGGAACCACTCCCCGTGTTGAGGGCGATATACCCGAGATTGCTACTGGATGGTTTAACGGCTACACTACAGGTGCCCCTTTAACAATACTCTTCAGGAATGAGAATACAAAATCGGCCGATTACGATAAGCTGAAAGATGTTCCCCGTCCCGGGCATTCCGATTTTGTTGCATACCATAAGTTTGATGGTTACAACGATTACCGGGGGGGCGGACATTTCTCGGGCCGACTAACCCTTGGGCTGGTTGCAGCCGGTGTGGTAGCCAAAAAGGTAATACCCCAGGTTAGCATTGAAGCAAGGCTCATTGAGGCAGGAGGCAAAACTAATATTGACGAAGCCATTGCCGAAACCCAAAAGCAAAACGATTCCATAGGTGGAATTGTGGAATGCGTTGCCACGGGAATCCCCATGGGCCTCGGTGAACCATTTTTCGATTCAGCTGAATCGGTAATAAGCCATCTGGCGTTTTCCATTCCTGCCGTAAAAGGTATTGAGTTTGGCTCGGGTTTTGCAGCATCGCGTATGCGAGGTTCAGAACATAACGACCTGATTACTGACAGCTCTGGAAGCACAGCCACCAACCATGCCGGTGGAATAAATGGGGGTATTACTAACGGTAATCCATTGGTTTTCCGAATAGCAGTAAAACCCACATCGAGCATAGCAAAGCCACAGCAAACCCTAAACGTTAAAACCGGAAAAACAGAATCCCTAACAGTTCAGGGCAGGCATGATACCTGTATTGCGCTCAGGGTCCCTGTTGTTGCTGAAGCCATTACAGCAATTGCCCTTGCCGACTTACTACTAACTGAACGAGCAAGAAAAAACCGGTGATATTCACCGGTTAAAACGCGTTTACTACTCTTTCCCGCTGAGGTAGTCCTGTAGGTATGCGTATCGGGGAGTTAACTTGCCATCCTTTAGGATAGTTGCTCGCTCAATAACTCCCTCGCAATCGTCGCACAGTAAATGCGGTAACACCTTATCAATAAGCAATCGGCCAAAAAACTCGCTGGCATCCCGTGGTAGCTCGCCGGGTAAATTATCAATTGACATAACGGTAACATTCATTCCACACGAAAATGCAGGTTCCTCCTTTCCGGTTGTTGGATTGAAATCGAAGAAAGGATCGGCAATAGTTGAAGCCTTTATGGTTGAAGGTATTGGGCCGGGAATATCGCAACTTACATCGGCAATAATTGAAATCCTGAAATCGGGTTGCTTCATATCATCAACCGTGAAAAAGTGGGGCGAACGAAAATCCCAGTAATGGCAAGCAATAAACACATCGGCAGTATGTGCATAGGGTAAGAAAGTGCTTACGTGGTCGGCTGGGTTACTCACCCAGTAATCCCACTCAAAAGGTTTATCATCCTTGCGCTTGGCATAGTGCCATGGATCCAAACGAGTGTAAACCGGATGATCAAATTCCCTGGATAAGAACTCCTCGTGAGTAACCTCAACAACATTGGCTTGCCCAAGCACCTCCTGTGCTCCACCAGCCACCCTGCCTCCACCGGTAATAACAAACTTAAGTGCAGGCAACCTAATTTCACTCAAAACGCCTTTGAGCTCATTGTAATCGTGAAGCGTATGAGCAGGGGGTAACTCGCCCAACTTGTGTTTTAGGTAAATTGCCCTTAGGGCATTGTATGCTCCAACTACACCAGCCCAATGGCCAAAGGCTACTAAGCGCACCCCGTTCCTGTCAGTCAAATACTCGTAATCAATAACTGTATTGCTATTTTCGGCAAATGCCTGAATAAGTTTCTGATTGTGCGGTTGTTTTTTAGCCACGTGGGCAAATTCCATGTATGTTTTACCCGGGATTATAGTTGGGATTTTAGTCTCCTTTACACCGATAAGTAAGTCGCAATCCGATAAATCATCCTGTAACTTTACCCCAACGCGTAGATATTCATCATCCTTATAGCACCTTAGCTCGCTGGGTTGAACCACCACATCAACGTTTTCAAACTTATTCATTACCTCAACAACCTGTTCAGGCGTTAGGGCAACCCTCCTATCGGGTGGCGTTTTGGTTTCCTTTAAAATACCAATCTTATAATGTTTGGGCATACGGCTTGGTTTTAACTTTTTTTAGCAAAAATTGAATTTTGCGAAACTAATAAAACGAAATCACATTTTAAAAATTTTTTATGGTGTTGTTAAAATTTTCACAATCGGGTTACATATTATCATAAAAATAGTCAAATTACTTTCATATTATTACTAGGGCTCCAAGTAAAAAAGATGTATTTCAAACGTTTTCAGCACATTAACCCTCAAGTGCTACTTTGCAAATTGTTGTAAAGCATGAAAAAAATCAGGTAATAGTATTAACTTTGCGTGGGCTTAAAAATTATTACTAACCATCATAACAATCAAACTGAAATGGGAAAAGAGAAAAAGTTCATTACATGTGATGGTAACTATGCTGCTGCGCACATAGCATATATGTTTAGCGAGGTTGCAGCTATTTACCCCATCACCCCATCATCCACCATGGCCGAGTATGTAGACGAGTGGTCGGCATTTGGTCGAAAGAACATATTTGGCGACACAGTAAAGGTGGTTGAAATGCAAAGCGAAGCTGGTGCTGCAGGAGCAGTGCATGGTTCGTTGCAATCAGGTGCATTAACATCAACCTTCACCGCATCGCAAGGGTTGTTGCTGATGATCCCCAACATGTATAAAATTTCGGGAGAGTTACTCCCGGGTGTATTCCACGTTTCTGCTCGTAGCATTGCGGCCCAGGCGTTGTCCATTTTTGGCGACCACAGCGACGTGATGAGCACTCGCCAGTGCGGTTTTGCCATGTTGGCTACCGGTGGTGTTCAGGAAGTGATGGACCTTGCCGGTGTGGCTCACCTGGCTGCCATCAAAACCAGAGTTCCTTTCCTTCACTTCTTCGATGGTTTCAGAACATCGCACGAGATTCAAAAGATCGAAGTTTTAGAGAACGACGATTTGGCTCCGCTCATCGACCAGAAAGCCCTACAGGCATTCCGCGACAGGGCTCTCAACCCTGAACATCCTGTTACACGTGGTACAGCCCAAAACCCCGATATCTACTTCCAGACACGCGAGGCTGCTAACAAGTTCTACGATGCCGTTCCCGATGTTGTGGAAGCATACATGCAGGAAATTACCAAGCTAACCGGTCGCGAGTACCACCCATTC
This sequence comes from Tenuifilum sp., assembly GCF_037481895.1. Lineage (NCBI taxonomy): Bacteria > Pseudomonadati > Bacteroidota > Bacteroidia > Bacteroidales > Tenuifilaceae > Tenuifilum > Tenuifilum sp. Next base: position 8,316 of record NZ_JBBFKU010000004.1, on the reverse strand, counting down.
AACTACTACGGTGACCCCAACGCTGAGAATATCATCATAGCAATGGGTTCAGTTACCGATACCCTTAAGGAAACCGTTGACTACCTGATGTCGAAAGGCGAAAAGGTTGGTGTGCTTATTGTTCACCTGTATCGTCCGTTCTCGGCAAAATACTTCTTCAAGGTTCTTCCCAAGAGCGTTAAGCGCATAGCAGTTCTTGACCGCACCAAGGAACCAGGTGCCAATGGCGATCCTTTATACCTTGATGTTAAGGATCTATTCTATGGCATGGAAAACGCTCCTCTTGTTGTTGGGGGCCGTTACGGCTTAAGCTCCAAGGACACAACTCCGGCTCAAATGATTGCTGTGTTCGAAAACCTCAAGATGAAAGAACCCAAGAACCAGTTCACCGTTGGTATTGTTGACGATGTAACCTTTAAGTCGTTGCCTGTAGGCCAGGAAATCAACCTTTCACCAAAGGGAACATTCCAGGCTAAATTTTACGGCTTGGGCTCCGACGGTACTGTTGGTGCTAACAAGAACTCTATCAAGATTATTGGTGATAATACCCCAAAATACTGCCAGGCCTACTTTGCCTACGACTCAAAGAAATCGGGTGGTATAACTGTATCGCACCTGCGCTTTGGCGACCAGCCCATTCGCTCGCCCTACCTTGTAAACACCCCCGATTTTGTGGCTTGCCACGTTCAGGCTTACCTTGGTAAGTACGATATGCTCAAAGGGTTGCAAAAGGGCGGTACCTTCCTGCTCAACACCATTTGGAGCATCGATGAGGTTAAGGAAAAATTACCAAACTCGGTAAAAAAATACCTTGCCCAGAATAACATCAACTTTTACATAATCAACGCAACGCAAATTGCTGAAGATCTTGGTTTGGGTAACCGTACCAACACTATCATGCAAAGCGCATTCTTTAAGATTGCCAACGTAATTCCTTACGAACTGGCAGTTAAGGAGATGAAGAAAGCCATTGAAAAATCGTACGGCCGCAAGGGTGAAGAGGTGCTTAAAATGAACTACGCTGCTGTTGATAGGGGTGGCGATGTAATTAAAATTGATGTTCCGGCAGAGTGGGCAAACCTTGAGCCCGAAAAACAATCAGAGATTGCAGGCGCTCCCGAATTCATCAATAAGGTGGTACTGCCCATTAACCTACAAAAGGGCGACGATTTACCTGTAAGTGCTTTCATTGATCGTGAGGATGGTACTTTCCCTGCAGGTACCACCAAGTACGAGAAACGCGGTATTGCAGTTAACGTACCCGAATGGATACCGGAAAACTGTATCCAATGTAACCAGTGCTCATACGTTTGTCCCCATGCTGCTATCCGTCCGTTCCTACTAACCGACGAGGAGCTAAAGAACGCTCCCGAAGGCACCAAAACCGTTCGTGGCAATGGCGGTATCAAGGATTACAACTTCCGCATTCAGGTAAGCGTACTCGACTGTACCGGTTGCGGCAACTGTGCCGATGTTTGCCCTGCTAAGACTAAAGCCCTTGTGATGAAACCCATCGAAACCCAGATGGCCGAAGCTGAACGCTTCGATTACATGCACGAAAAGGTGGGTTACAAGGATGTGCTTGGTAAAGAGAAATCGGTTAAGAACAGCCAGTTTGCTCAGCCTCTATTTGAGTTCAGCGGTGCTTGTGCAGGCTGTGGTGAAACCCCATACATCAAGGCTATTACTCAACTTTATGGCGATAGAATGATTGTTGCTAACGCCACAGGTTGCTCATCTATCTATGGTGGTTCAGCTCCTTCAACCCCATACACTGCCAACAAGGATGGCAAAGGTGTTGCCTGGGCTAACTCACTATTTGAGGACAATGCTGAGTACGGTTTTGGTATAGCAACTGGTGTGGCTAAGCTGCGCGAGCGCATAGCCCTGAAACTCCAGGATGCCCTAAACGGTAGCTTTGCTGCTGAAACCAAGGAAGCCATGAAAGAATGGCTTGCCGGTAAAGACAATGCAGAGCAATCGCGTGTTGCATCGGCAAAACTCATTGCTGCACTTGAAAAAGAAAATAGCCCTATAGCAAAGGAACTGCTCAACCTGAAGCAGTACTTTGAAAAGAAATCGGTTTGGATATTTGGTGGCGATGGCTGGGCATATGATATTGGTTACGGTGGTCTTGACCATGTACTTTCAACCGGTGAAGATGTAAACATTCTAGTACTCGATACTGAGGTTTACTCCAATACCGGTGGTCAGGCTTCAAAATCAACACCTGCTGCTGCTGTAGCTAAGTTTGCTGCATCGGGTAAGCGCGTTCGTAAGAAAGACCTTGGCATGATGGCCATGTCGTACGGATACGTTTACGTTGCCCAGGTAGCCATGGGGGCTGACCATAACCAGTACTTCAAAGCCATTAAGGAAGCCGAAGCCTACCCCGGACCTTCGTTGATCATTGCTTACTCACCCTGTATCAACCACGGTATCCGCAAGGGTATGGGTGCAACCCAGAATGAGGCCAAAATGGCCGTGAAGTCAGGCTACTGGCAGCTTTACCGTTACAACCCCATGCTTGAGGCTGAAGGAAAGAACCCCTTCCAGCTCGACTCCAAGGAGCCAGAATGGAACCTGTTCCAGGATTTTCTAAAAGGGGAAGTGCGCTACACATCGTTACAGCTCTCGTTCCCTCAGCAAGCTGAGGAACTGTTCAAGGCCGCCGAGGAGAATGCAAAGTGGCGTTACAACACCTACAAAAAAATGGCTGGTAACGAGTAACCCGTTGATATGAATAAAAAAAAGCCGCCTTTGAGCGGCTTTTTTTTATTGTTAGCTCAAAGGTTTTGATTATTTTCTTATTTTAGCATATATATTAATTATAGTTAAAAATAGATTCCCGCAACCGGCATAAATGTCCAGGCTTCTAACCATACCATTTTTGCTTTTAGCAACCATCGTAATTGGCCAGTACGATCCTGTTTACCGTAACTTCACCGTAAACGATGGACTTGCAGGGAATGAGGTATTCCATGTGATTCAGGATTCAAAGGGCTACATCTGGATGGCAACCAGTACAGGCGTTAGCAGGTTCGACGGCTACTCTTTCAAAAATTTCGATGTGCAATCGGGGCTTGTGGATAATATTGTTTTTGAAATATATGAGGACTACAAGGGTCGAATTTGGTTTATCCCATACTCAGGAGCACTCTGCTACTATGAAAATGGCATAATTTTCCCCTACCCTCACAACAATAAGATACGGCAAAACATACCAGCCAAATCAAAAGGGCCTATTAAGATGGCGTTCTATGTGGATACCCTTGATAATGTTTACATGGGAGTAAAAGAGTATGGCATTTTTCAAATTACACCAGAGGGGATTTTCCGAAAAATTGACGGCATTAACAGCGAAGGGGTTGCTGTAATAAATGAATTTAGCGGGAAAAAGATATTAATTTCAAATCCCGATAAACCCCTAAAGCAAGAGCTAATTATAAATACGCCCAGTAAAACTACCCGAATACCAATAAATGCAGTATTTAATGGGAGTAAACCCGTTCATTTCTTCGGCCTGAAGACTAACGACTCAACTCTTTACATCTCGCTCGATGAAACCATTTCGTGTTTTGTTAACAATAAACTGAAATGGGTTGATAAACAAAATAAATCAACTATCTGGTTAAGCGCCAATGATGAATATATTATTTCAACCGATTTTGATGGAGGTTTACGCTTGTCGCCATTATCAAACCAAAATGGATTAAACGCAAATAGATTACTAAAGAAATTCCAAATAACTTCTGTTTTTAAGGATAAAGAAGAAGCATACTGGATCTCTACCATTGACAATGGTGTTTTGTATATCCCCAATATCCATATACAAACCCTTACCACCCAAAATGGCTTAAGCGATAACAGAATAAAAGCTGTGTACGAGAAGGATGGCAATATATACCTTGGTTATCAGATGGGTTGGGTTGATATGGTTACAAAAGATGGTAGGGTTCAAAAAATACACTTACATAAAGCCCAGGGTAATGCCTCGTATGTCCGCTACTTTCTGGGCGATGAAGTTTACAATAGACTTTGGATTTGCTCATTTGGGCACCTTGGCTACATCCAAAACAATAAATACCATTTGGTTGAATCAGAAACGCCTGTTTATCCACGTAGAATCATTAAAGGAAGAAAGGGAAATTATTACTGGGTGTCAACTGGCTACGGTATAGTAAAGATTCAGGACAATAAAGTGGTTTATCATTCCGGCAAAACTGGGTTTTCGGCTCTAATTCTTGGCATTGAGGAAGATAACAAAGGAAACGTTTGGTTCCTGACCTCAAATGGTCTTTGGAAGTACTCCAATAAGCTTTTTCAATACCTTGGCGATGAAGATCCGCTTTTAGCATACCCGGGCAATGCACTTTACTTTGACCCAAAAGAAGAAAAACTTTGGATTGGGACAAATGGTGCCGGAATAGTTTTAGTGGATAAGAATGGGAAAACCTCCCAGATAACAAAAAACGACGGGTTGATTTCAAACTCAGTTTACACATTCTTTGCGCATAAAAATAGGATCTGGGTTGGCACCAGGCAGGGATTGTCAATTATTTCAATTGAAGGTAATGGTTTTAATATACAAAACCTTACAACCAGCGATGGTTTAGTTAGTAACGATATTGTTTCGCTTTATGTAAACGATTCTATTGCATACATTGGAACAACCAGCGGTTTATCAATTCTGCCTATTGCTAGAATTAAACCTAACAGCTACAAACCTCAAACCTACATTACCTCAATTGAAATTAACGATAGTACTTACCGTTGGACACCCGGGAGTATAAACATTCCATACGGAACAAAGTATTTAAACATATCGTATGTAGGGCTATCGTTTAAAAATATGGGAAAAGTTCTTTACAGGTCACGAATTGTGGGACTTGACTCAAACTGGGTTTATACCTCAGCTACTCAAAACCTATACACTTCATTTAAACCGGGTAAGTTTACCTTTGAGGTTGAGGCCCAGAATTCCAACGGAGTTTGGGGCACTCCAGCAACCCTTGCATTTACTGTTGAACCACCATACTGGCAAAGGATCTGGTTTATTGTATCATTTACCATAATACTATCCGGATTCCTTTACCTCATTTACTACATTCGGTTGTCAGAGCTGAAAAAACGCAATGAGCTTATTAGCAACATCAACCTATACAAGCAACAATCGTTACGCCAGCAAATGAACCCCCACTTCATCTTTAACACCCTAAACTCCATACAGTACTACATACTGGAGAAAGATACCATTAGCTCACATAAATACCTTACCAAGTTTGCCCGGTTAATGCGTTTTACGCTCGACAACTCCCTACACTCTGCCATTCCGCTTCGCGATGAGCTTGAATCGCTTAGGCTTTACCTTGAGCTGGAAGCCCTCAGGCTTCAGGGAAAATTCACCTACGATATCGATTACCAGAACAATGAATCGGTTCTCGATATTAAAATCCCCACCCTGATGATACAACCCTTTGTGGAGAATGCCATTTGGCATGGTATTATGCTTAAACCGGACAAATCGGGCCATGTGCAGGTAACCATAAGCGATATGGAAACATCGGTACTTTGCACCATTGAGGACAATGGCGTAGGCCGTGAGCAAGCCCGTAAAATTCAGGAAACTACCAATAAGGCACACCGCTCAAGAGGCTTTCAGATTACCCAGCAACGCATTGACCTGCTGAACTCCATGTACGGCCAAAAGTTTAACATTCAAATAGTTGACCTTTACTCTAACGATGGCACGCCACAAGGAACAAGGGTTACCATTAACATCCCAAAAGGTCTTGAATCGTCATAGCATAAATAATTATTATCACCATAATTATCAGACAATTTAAGAATATTCCACTACTATATTAAACAAAAAGCACATATTTTATCTAAAAACCATCGGCAAAACATAACTTAACTATACTTACCATGCTAAATAATTACTTTTGCACGGTATAGCATAAGTCAATATTGGCATGAAAGTAACAGTCATTAACTACTCAAAGGTTTTTATCATTGTTTTTACCTTACTGGGAACATTTACACTGGTTGGTTGTAATGAGGATAAGGCTCTTCCAAAGATTTCAGCAGTTGAAGTTTCAACCATTTACACCTATTCTGCCATTTGTAATAGCAAGGTACTGGACGATGGTGGAACGCAAGTGTTAAGTAAGGGTGTATGCTGGAATACCACCGGAAACCCAACCATTTCCGACTACAGGAATATTGACGGTAAGGGAATTGGTGAGTTCACCAGCACAATAAAGGGTCTTGCCCCCAACACAACATACTACATAAAAGCTTATGCCACCAATGCCAACGGAACCACATACAGCAATAGTGTTAGCTTTAAAACCCAGCCGGAACTTGCAGCCATTTCCGATATTTCATTCACATCAGTAACTAAAACCGCTGCCCAATGCTCGGCAAGCATTATCTCGGCAGGAGGTGAAACGGTAACTGAAAGGGGATTCTGCTGGAGCAAATCACCTATGCCTACCATTGCCAATAACAAAATTGCCCTTAATGGAGGCATTGGCTCCTTTTCGGCTACATTAGAAAACCTGGAAAGTGGAACTCAGTATTATATCCGTGCATACGCTATAACCAGCGCAGGAACATCGTACAGCGTTGAACGAACCTTTATTACCGCTTCCGAAAACCCAGCATTAGTTGACAACGACCACCTTTTACTCGGCAATCCAACAGGTGCAACCACCAATATTGTGAGTGCCAATAACTACCTAATGGTTAAACCCCAGTACTGTTTATCGTACAACAACTCAAAACGAACTGCCAACTGGGTGGCATGGCACCTAAACTCCAGCTGGTTGGGTAGTGTTTCGCGCCAGGATGATTTCAGGGCCGATTACACATTACCCGACACATGGTACCGCGTAACCGAATCGGACTATTACTATTCCCAGTACGGTTTCGACCGTGGGCATATGTGCCCCAGTGCCGACCGTACCGCCACCGTTGCCGATAACTCGGCAACCTTCCTGATGACCAACATGGTACCCCAATCGCCTAACAATAACCAGATTGTGTGGGAGAGTTTTGAAAGCTACTGCCGGAACCTGGCAAAAAGCGGCTCAGAGCTTTACATAATCAGTGGGCCTTACGGCGAGGGAGGAACCAGCAACAAAGGCACTTTCACCATTCTAAAATCGGGCGTTGTGGTTCCAAGCCATGTGTGGAAAATTGCGCTTGTGCTCCCCAATGGTAACAACGACATATCGCGCATTAACACCTCAACAAGGGTTATTGCAGTGGTTATTCCTAACAATCAGGAGTGTTCAAAGTACCAGTGGACATACTACCGGGTAAGTGTCGATTCCGTTGAGAACCTAACCGGTTACAACTTTTTCACAAACATACCAGCCGATATTCAGGACGCCCTTGAGGCAAAGGTGGATAACCAATAAGCCATGGCTCCATTAATAGCAAAAACCCAACCGGAAAGGTTGGGGAAAGCCATTTTCTTTCTCTCTCGTTCATGAAAAATTAGGGTTTTCTTCAGCCCCTTAAACTATTGCCCCCAAAAGTTGCATTTGCAATGAAAATCTATGATTTTAAAAAGATGCATATAGTTAATAGTATTACGTTTAAATGTCTGGTAAGCATAAACGGGCTTGTCTGGAGAGTAACCTGTAAGGAATACCCAAATAGTCTAACTTAGATTTTCTTGAGGGCTGGCACCTGTTAACCATTAATATCGACTATTCCAACAGCAGATGCCTTATAAAACCCATTTAAAAGCATTTCTTTTTGTTTTCAGCTTGACACTTTGAAAAAAAGCAAATTTTTCCTGACTTGTACCCATAAAATTTAGTGCGGTTTTAAATAATTGAAAATCAGACGATATGTATAGAAAAAGTGGTATTTTTACCGCACTAAGGCACTAATTCAAAAATGAGAATACGGGTTGTAAAAACAAATTCTAATGCAAAAGCGGTTCAAGTGGTTAGCTATCAGAATAATAAAAGAGTTATTCTTAAGCATATTGGCTCTGCCCATTCTGGTGAGACGCTAAAGGAGCTAATGATACTGGCCAATGAGTGGATAAAGGATTACACCGGTCAGCTTTCTATTTTTTCTGATTCAAATCCCAATAGTGTTTTACACACCAATCACAGCTCTTTTATAGGCGTAAAATATCATTTGTTTTACAGGCAGATAAGGGCTATCCAGAGACAAATCGGGTTTGACGGTTTACCAGCGTTGCTGAATGATTTGGTAGCAATAAGGATATTCGAACCAGCTTCTAAACTCCGATCACTTGCTTTACTTGGGCAATACTTTGGTATCATACAT